>NZ_JBITPI010000054.1:0-40008 GCF_050467745.1 Paenibacillus sp. NRS-1781 | reverse complement strand
TAGCCTCCTACTCGATTCTGTATAAACAGCCTGTTTTTGCTTTGAGATGGGGTTCGCCGGATAAAGAAATGATACTGATTTACTCAACGCGGATTTAATTTCACCTGTGAGCCCTTGCCGCCTGTCTGGATTCCGGTTTCTTTCATTCCAGCTTCTTTCAGATCGACCAATAGCCGCTCTAACACCGCTTTGGCGGCAGCCGCTTCCTTTGCGACGGACGATTTTACAACCAACTGCACGGGCTTGCCGGAGCGCAGATGTTTGTCTGCTTGGCGCAGCTTCGTGTCGTAGTCATGTTCCTCGATATGAGCAGTGAAGCGAAGCTCCTTGACCTTTTCCTTACTGCTCTTTCCAGCCATGTTGCCACCGCTCGCTTTGCGTGTTCCGGTTTCCTTCTGCGCGAGCGTTTTTCCCTTGCCCTTAGCTACTAGGCTACATGGCGGAGGACTGCTCATCAGTGATGTACAGACCAGATCCATTCCTTTGGATCGGGCCATAGCCAAGGCTTCCTCTCTCGAGACGATACCGATCTTCTCACCGTTGAGTCCAGTGAGCATGACCTCGGAAGCCTTTATTTGCTCGTTGATTAATACTGCCACGTAAATGAAGCCTCCCTTAAAAACAATGATAAAGCTATCATATACGGAACCCGTTTGCGATTCAATTTGGAATTCCGAGTAACGGGCAGATGGTGCTTTCCAATGCGACATAGTACGTTTCTTTAGTACAATCTTGGTTGACAAAAACCATCAACCCCTATACTCTTTTACTGATAATGATTATCATTTTCTAATGAGACATATACATGCAGAGGTGAATGAGAGAAATGAAAAAGATGTTGAATGGCCTATTATTGTTTACGGTTTTTGCTATTGTATTGGCGGGTTGCGGATCAGTAGGGGATAGCTCGAAGCTAGGAGCCACTTCCGGGTCTGAGCAGACCAGCAAAGCGGCTGGGCCGGTTACGGTTAAAGACGATCACGGGGAAGTCAAGCTGGACAAGCCAGCGGAACGTGTCGTTGTCCTGGAATGGGCGTTTACCGAAGAGCTGATCGCGCTAGGCGTGCAGCCTGTTGGTAATGCGGACAACGAAAACTACAGGCTGTGGATAACGCCGGAGGCGAAACTGGCTGACTCGGTCACTGATATCGGTACACGGGGCGAACCGAATTTGGAAGCGATCGCGGCGCTCAAGCCGGACCTTATTATCTCAACCACAGGCAGTAATGCAGCGATCTACGAACAGCTTAAGGGAATCGCACCAACGATAGAATACGATTTTTTCAAGGGAAAAGGTTATGATTATGATCGTATGGTTGAAATCTTTAAGCAGATCGCTGTGGCTACTGGAAAAACGGAGCAGGCTGATAAAGTCCTAAGTGACCTTGACCAGCATTATATTGAAGCAAAGGCTACATTGGAAAAAGCGGATAAAGCAGACTTGCACTATGTGCTGACTCAGGCTTTTACAGTTCAAAATGCTGCCACCCTACGAATGTTCGAGGATAATTCGCTTGTAGTAGAAACGCTTGCGAAAATCGGTATGGTGAATGACTGGAAGTCGGACAAAACCGAAAAAGATGGATTCAGCACTGTGGGCATCGAGGCTCTTCCTGCGGTACAGGACAGCCATTTTATCTACATTACGCAGAAGACGGACGATGTATTCGGAGCCGCGATGAAGAACAATTCAGTCTGGAAAGAACTGAATTTCGTCAAAGAAAAACGGACCTATCCACTGGACGGAACAACGTGGACGTTCGGGGGCCCAATCTCATCTAAAGTGCTGGTTGACCAGGTGGTGGGTGTTCTGACGAAATGACCCAAACAGGTACAGCGGTTTTATCGAAGGCCTGGCGTGTAGGAAGCATTTTTGGGGGCGGCTTGGCCGTCCTTATTACGCTTTTTTTGGTAAGCTTGTGCTATGGAGAGGCGCCGATCCCGCTGCATACGGTCATCGAGGCGTTGACCCAGCGTCAGAATACGCTTGAGCATAATATGGTTTGGGATCTGCGGATGCCGCGTACGGTCATTGGAATCTTGGCTGGCGGTGCGCTTGCGATCGCCGGTGCCTTGCTACAGGCCATCACCAAAAATCCGTTGGCGGCTTCTGATACACTTGGAATCAACGCGGGTGCCTATTTTGTGGTCGTGCTTGGCGCGGTGATGTTCCCCGGATTGCTGCATCAGGCTCCGTTTCTGTTTGCCGCCTTCGGCGGCCTGCTGGCAGCGGTGCTTGCTTACTTTATGGGCGGTGGGCGAGCTGGCAGTCCGATCCGGCTGGCGCTTGCTGGCCTCATTGTGTCTATGGTGCTCGGTTCGTTTACCGGAGCATTACATATTTTTTACTCCTTTGAAACGCAGGGATTGTTTCTCTGGGGTTCCGGTTCGCTTGTGCAAAACGATTGGAGTGGCACTATTTATGCTTGGCCCTGGGTTGTAGGGCTCTCGGTTATCGCGGTTTTGCTGTCGAGGCAATTCGATGTGTTGGATCTGGATGAGTCCACATCCACGTCCCTTGGGCAAAAGGTGGGCTTGACCCGGGCGGCGGGAATTGTATTGGCAGTCCTGCTGTCGACCATTACGGTCAGCGTCATTGGGCCCATCGGGTTTGTAGGCTTAGTGGCTCCGCATTTGGTGCGCTTAAGCGGCCTGAAAATGCACCGTTGGGTGCTGCCTGGTTCCTTCCTGTGGGGGGCACTGTTGTTGACGGGCGCTGACGTGCTGGCGAAAATGGTCCACCAATCAAGCATGGATCTGCCGACTGGAGCGGTAATGGCATTGATCGGGGCCCCTTGGTTAATTTGGCTTATCCTGTGGAGGATGAAACTGCCTTCTGGCATCGGCGGACAGTCTTCAATGAACATAGGTGTGCGCTCTCGGAAATTACCGTATGGCAGGCTGGTCACATTGTTTGCTTGTGGGGCCGTGCTGTTAACCGTCCTCAGCCTGATGTTTGGAGGAATGCGCATTCCGGTGGGCGATCTGCTGTCTGGCCTGTTCGGCGGTGAGAGCGCGAATTCGGCTTTGCTGCAATTTAGAATTCCACGCACGCTGGTGGCGGCCGGGGCTGGTATCGCGCTTGCGGTCAGTGGTGTCTTGATCCAACTAGCTGTTCGCAATCCCTTGGCGGATGCCTCGATCATCGGGGTTTCTTCTGGAGCGGGATTCGGCGCGCTTGTAGTGATTATCGTCTGGCCTGGGCTGCCTGTTTATGTGCTGCCAATCGCGGCGATCGCTGGAGCAGCAGTTTCAGCGGCAGTGATTTTTTTTCTATCCTGGAAAAAACATCTGAATCCGTCTGTTGTCATATTACTCGGCATCGCCGTATCAGCGATCGGAGCAGCCGGAATTCAGGTGCTCATTATCCAAGGCTCGCTGTGGGGCAGCGCCGGTTATATTTGGCTGACCGGTAGTACCTACGCTCGAAGCTGGGCGCAGGTGACGACGATTCTGGCCTTTCTGCTCGTGTTGTTGCCAGTAGCCTGGTGGCTAGCTCGTCGCTTCGATCTTCTGGTGTTTGACGATAGCAGCGCCATGGGACTGGGGCTTCCGGTGCGTCGCACCCGGCTGCTGGCGATGGCAGTGGGTGTGTTGCTGGCGGGAGGAGCCGTAGCCTGCGTGGGTACGATTGGCTTCATCGGGCTGATTGCTCCGCATATCGTACGCACATTGATCGGGCACCATGTGCGCCGTTCCATTGTCTTGTCGAGCATCTTGGGAGCGGTGATGCTGGTGTTGGCAGATACGATTGGACGGACGGTGCTTGCGCCGACGGAGATTCCTTCCGGGCTGCTGATCGCTCTGATCGGTGCGCCGTATTTCCTGTACTTGATGTATCGCTCCAATCGTAGTAAATCAGTGTAGTTGAAGTGGTACACAAATCTGGATTTTATATTTACAAATCTAATAAAGTAGATATAATGTACTGTATGGAACCGTCATTGATTTATAAAGCTTTGTCTAATGAGACACGCCGACTAATTATGCTGTGGTTAAAAAATCCAGAGGAATTTTTTGATGAACAGGCTTATTTAAAGCAAGGGCTTAATCTTCGAATTGGTGTATGTGTGGGGGATATTCAGGCTAAAGCAGAACTTGCACAGTCTGTTATCTCAAGTTATTTATTAACGATGCAAAAAGCTGGTTTGTTGGAGTCTGAGCGAATTGGGAAGTGGACGTACTATCGTCGGAACGAAAAGACAATACAGGAATTTGCCGAGTACATCCAAAAGGAACTATAACAGAAAGGAGGTTTTTTTCGTAAAATACATCTATAAATCTGTATATATAAATATGATTGGAGCTTACTTTTAATTATGAAACAGGATAACTCTTTGCTTATTATTATTTTGGCTTTAGTGTTCAAAGTAAATTAAGTATTAGACTCGGAAAATAAAGATGTAGACTGAGAAAATAAAGTGTTAGACTGCCGGTACTGCGTTAAGCTAACGAGCGTTCATTTTATTATCAAGATATAAATAATACTTAAGGAGGACAAATCTTTGAAAACTCTTGTTATTGTAGCGCATCCCAGCATGGAAACATCCGTCATTAATAAGCGGTGGGTAGAAGAACTGAAAAAATATCCAGAAAAGTATACTGTTCACGAGTTGTCTAAAGTTTACCCTGATGGAAACATTGACGTGGAAAAGGAACAAAAATTGGTTGAATCTCATGGTAATCTTGTTTTGCAGTTCCCTATATATTGGTTTAATTGTCCGCCTCTCCTAAAAAAATGGTTTGATGATGTTTTAACTTATGGATGGGCTTTTGGTTCAAATGGAGGAGATAAATTCAAGAATCGTAAAGTTGCTTTAGGTGTATCTGCAGGAATCGAAAAGCTGGATTATCACGAAAACGGAAGATATCAATATACGCTTGAACAAATACTGGTTCCATTTAAAATGACATTCCTATATTGCGATGCAGATTATCGTTCGTTCTTTGCATTTTATGGTGAGGAATATGATCGATCTGAAGAAACTGTGGAAAAAAGCACTGAAAATTATTTGAATTTTGTTGACAACCTATAATATGCATCTATATTTCGTTTGGAAGTTACCCATCAAAAAAATTGATTCATTTGAAGAATTAGTTTGTGAACTCACCACGACTGATACCGATGTTAAGCTATCGGGGGACGTTAGTTGAATGACAACAGCGGCAGTCTAAGACTTTATTTATCAAGTCTTGGTCTGCCGCTGCTTCTTTTAATGGATCAGTCTAAAACTATATTTTTACCGAACATTTAGGCGTATTCGGCATTATTACAACGGAAATGGGGATTATAGGTGTTTTACCCCAGGTCACTCAAAATTTTAATATATCGACTTCACAGGCTGGCTGGCTTGTAAGTGTATTTTCTTTAGTCGTTGCTATTTCAGGTCCATTCCTGACCTTACTCGTTTCCGGTATAAATCGCAAAGTCATTCTCTTAACCGTTGTACTCAGTTTTGTGATTTCAAATTTGGTTTATGCTTTTACAACCGAATTCAATTTGATGCTCATTTTCCGCATTTTCCCTGCTATTTTTAATCCTGTCTTTTTTTCGGTTGCCCTAGTGGTCGCAGCCAAGCATGGTTAACGACGGAGACGAAAGAAGCTCCCGAATTTGGAAACAGCTTGTTTATTTCACACTTGGGAATACACCAGCTTATCTGGAGCGGAATGATGTTTACGCTTCTGGCTTTTTTAACAATCATCATAAAAGTAAAAATGTTCAAATCGAATGCAGAGGAAGTAAACATGAGTTAAAATATGTGTTGATTAACTCCCAATTAGTATGCATTAATTATTTTGAAATATATTGTGAAATTGCATAGAATATTTGACTATTGTGAAGTATAAAGCATATATTGGTTTTATATTTTGTAGGATTATTGCAAAATGGGAGGTATTCGTATGTTACTTGAGTTTAAAACAAAAAACTACAAATCGTTTAAGAGTGAACTTGTTTTTTCCATGCTACCGGCACCCAAGCAAAAAGGACTTGATTATAGTGTCTTAAGTGAACAAATAGGCTCAAAGGTGTATAAAGGATTATGTAGTGCAGTGGTTTATGGCCCAAATGCATCTGGGAAAACGAATCTTATTGGGGCAATGGAAGTTTTTAAATCAGTTGTTTTACGAGGAGACATTCGTAACAGTGACGGGAGAAACGAGCCCAATGTTGCTCTTAATAAATTAGAGTTAATTCCTAATGCAGAAAACAAGGAAAGGGAACCGACCTTTTTTTCTATTAAATTTATTGAAAGTGGACTTCTACTAGAATATAAGCTATTACTTGATTTTGGTAAATTTCTAGAAAAGGATTATAAACGGAAAATTCTTTCTGAATCTTTATTCATCGATGATACGATGATTTTTTCACGGAATGATACATTAAACTTGGGGAACTTGAAAATAATTGAGAATTATTGGGTCAATGGATTTAGGGATAGTGAAGCTGGTGTTGCTAATTTGGCTAAGAATAACTTAAATGATGAAGAATTATTTTTGATGAATGGCTTTAAGGTGATGTTCAGTTCAAAACTTGTCAACATTATAAGTAGCTGGCTTGAAAACAAACTTACTGTCATTTATAGAGCAGATGCTGTTCAAACCATTAGCGTTCTTCCAAATCCCAAAGAGAAGACAGTCTACATTCAGAAAAGTTTCAATGAAGCTGCTCGAATGTTTGGTGTTAGTTCAAATAGACTTGGACTTATAGTGAATGAAGAGGATTCTAAGCCTACGCGCATTTCTATTTTAGACGGAGAAAGAGCAGTATTATCAGAGGTATTCGAGTCATATGGTACGATTCGATTTTTAAATATATTCCCTCTAATTGAAAGGGCACTGATTAGTGGGGGAACCTTAATTGTTGATGAATTCGATGCTTCACTTCACCCTATGGCCTTAATGAGTATCATTAATGTTTTCCATAACGATGATATTAATACGAAAAATGCACAGCTTATATTTAATACCCATAACCCTATATTCCTAAATTCCAATCTATTCAGACGTGATGAAATCAAGTTTGTTGAGCGTGATGAAGTTACACACTTTAGTACCCACTATTCTTTATCTGACTTTGGTACTTCTGGAGTAAATGCTGTGCGGAGACATGAAGACTACATGAAAAATTATTTCGTTAGCCGATATGGTGCAATTAAAGATGTTGATTTTTCAACTATATTTGAAAATCTGTTAAATAACAATGAAGAGGTATGACAGATGTCTAAAATGAAAAATACTCGAAAGTATTATTTTTCTGTGGAGGGCGAAACAGAAGATTGGTATTTAGAGTGGCTCCAAAAAATAATAAATAGCGAGCCTTCAGCTAGGTTTAAGGTTTCTTTAGACAGCAAGATTGAAAAGAATCCTTTAAAACGAGCAAAGTCGATTCCCATAACTCAAAAAACTGAGATTACACATTTTTTTGATTGTGAGAGCAATGATGCTGTGCATACTAAACAATTTATCGCAACATTAAATTTACTTAAAGATACTTCGAAATTAGGGAAGCAGATTAAATATAATTTAGGATACAGTAATTTTACCTTTGAGTTATGGATGGTTTTGCACAAAATAGATTTTAATACAATTCTTACACATAGGCGGCAATATCTTAAACCAATAAATAAGGCATTTGGGGAGAATTCTTCAGAACTAGATCAATATAAACAGAAAGTTAATTTTAGAAGAGTGCTTAGTAAAATATCATTAGTTGAGGTAAGAGCAGCAATTGCACGATCCAAGGGGATTATGCAGAGAAACAAGGAGAATGGATTTACTATGAATGAATATAAAGGTTATCAATATTATATGAGTAATCCTTGCCTCTCTGTTTGGGAGTCTATTGAGAAAATACTAAAAGACTGTGATTTACTATGATAGTTTCGGTATTAAAAGGATTTTGAAATTATTGTAATATTCATAAAACTGTATAGTAGCAGTTAGAAATGTGTTCAAGGAAGTGGCGCCTTTGCGGCAGTAATCTTGTCCGATTATTAGTAATGTATTAAACGTGGGACCCGTAAAAATAACTCTTTTCAGAGTCTATATTTTACGGGTCCCCGTTTTATTTAGAGCTTACGAATTTCAAATAAATCGTTAGGAGTAATATTGAAATAGACACACAATTTAGTGATAAGAGAGGCAGGAATACGCTTATTCTCCATATCCTTATTATGCATTAAATCCATAATCGTTGTTCTTCTATGGTTAATATCCTCAGATAGCTTCAATACAGACACATTGTGCTTTTCAATTATTTCTCCCAGTTTACAATATAAGACCCAATCCTTATTATCCATTAAAAAACCTCCAGAGGTTCCGTCCAAACTGTATGACACTAAATGTTATTCATTAAGTTTGCGAATTTCAAATAAATCATTAGGAGTGATATCGAAATAAACACACAATTTAGTGATTAAGGTAGCTGATATTTTCTTTTTTTCCATATTGCTATTGTGCACCAGCTCCATAATTGTAGTTCTGCGATGTCCAATTTCCTCAGATAATTTTAAAACAGACATGTTATCGTGCTGTTTTAAAATCTCATCCAACTTGCAATGTAAAATGTAGCTTTGTTGATCCATAGAGGCCTCCAGATGACTTAGAATAAAATATTGCACTATGAAAGTGCATGTGATATATTGTGTTTATATAAAGTTGCACCATGAAAGTGCAATTAGTTCGTAACATATTATCATTTTATCAAAGGGATGTACAACATACCCTTGGCTTTGCTATTGCCATTTTTTCCAAAAATAGAATTGGGGATGATACCATGATGCCAAATACTAAAGCCAACAAACAAGCCATTAAAACCATTGTTCGTATGGAACAGGTTTGGGAGCAAACAGAAGAAAACGAAGAAGCCGGGCTGCACTACTATCACATTACAGATGCCCTCAACCGCCAATGGCAGACCATTGGGGTGAATGTTACTGATGCAATTCAAGTGTTTGAGAATGGGAACGATGGAGTGTGGACACGAATAATTCAACCAGCCCCATTTTACCCTGACCTGACTACTCACGATTTAATTCATATGCTCAGTATTGGCCCGGAGGCTTGGCATATACGCAACGCTATCCAAATCATATTGAATAACGTGGAAAGACGCAATGCATTTGTGAATCGCATCGTGAATGTGAATGACGAAGATGTATTGAATCTATTATACAATATGAAAAATGAATTTCTTAAGCGCGATCAGCTTTCAAACCAGAAATTCATGGATTTATATGCTGTAAACCCTGTAGAGGCGTTATCGGTCTACTTTCTGGAGTCTGTGGATGTTCATACATATTGGGAGTGGAGCGAGGCAGGGGGTACATATAGTAAAGCCATTCAGTACAAGCAAATGCAGCCTGGAATGACTTTAGCTGAAGCTATTGAAAAGGCAGAAGATGAAGCCAGAGCAGGCTACTAATATCGTGTGCTATCATGTTTTTAACCATTCTATTGGCTTAGATGGGCGGTCGGCTAGTCTCCTGCCAAGGAGGTGATGCCTGTGGAGGTCAAAGAGGCGCTGACATTAATGATAATGTTTGGTACATTGCTGGTGACGCTGATCGGATTAGTCATCACAATTGTCGTTGCATTGAACCATAACCAAAAGAAGTAGATGAAAACGGATGGGGTATTGATTTATGTTGAGATTGAAATGATCTATTGGAGGTAAGCCAATGAATATTCGGATGTATCATGACTTGGCTTTGCAGTTGGAGGAGGCTATTTGGGAGCTTGGAGAGGAAGCCGCTGGTATACTCCCATTAGACAGTAAAATGGCTGAGGAAAAAGCACAAAAGGCTTGGGACCTGATACCTGAACCTAAGCATAAATGGGGAATTACAAGCTTGACCTTGCATCAATACGTTCAAATTCTCAACTATAACGGTCAAACTCAGCGATCCGCAGAGCTTTTAAATGAAGAGATTGTTGATTTGGAAATCACTGGTTATCGAATTGTGGATGCCAATCCTTATATTTTGATGGCTGAATCGCTCCTTCTTCAAGGCAAAACGTTAGAGGCGCATGATTATCTCAAGAAGGCATACTCTATTGGAGGTGCGAGAGCATTTCGAGACCAGCCCAAGCTCTATTTGGAAGTAGCGAAAAGTAAGGCTTTGGATGAAAAGGAAGTGCTATTTCAATTTTCAGCGTTGAATGTAAATGCCGGGCGGTGATTATCCATGAGAATTAGCATCAAGTTGAAATTCAGCTTGTTTCTGGCTGTACTGCTTATTCTTGCTCTAGGCGTGCTAAGCTATTTTGTTCTTCAAGGGGTGGAAAAGAATCAGCTGACTCAAACCGAGGTTTATCTGGCCCAGCACGCCAAAACGGTTAATCTACGGGTGAAGCAGACTTACTATACAGGAACGCGGATGGAGCCGCAGATATTTATGAGGCAGCGGGGCCGGGGACTGGCTACGGAACTGGCCGGATTTACCGGACTGGGCGTCACGCTTTATGATGCGCAGGGACTCCAGGTAGGCACCTCTATTCAAGACCCTCCAGTGGTAGACCAGCAAAGTGAAGTGAATGCTGCCCTGGCCTATGCGTTGCACAATAAAATAGCATATGAGGCTGTGGGGGACACACTCCTGTATCTGGCGCCGCTCCAAGGGCCGGAGGAACAAATGGGGGTAGTTCAGTTGCAATATTCACTCAAAAGCTCGCAGAGTTTTCTGCGAACCCTCCAGAATTTGTTCCTGACTACAGGGATCGCGGTGCTTTTGCTAAGCTTCATCATCGGATATTTGTATTTTAACCGGGCAGCCACAGCTATTGGACGGTTGAAAAAGGCGGCAGAGGATATCCGCCGCGCCGAATATATTCAGGCTCCTCCACTTAGGCGAAAGGATGAATTGGGCGAGTTGGCCGAGGGCATCTACTTTATGAGCAAGGAGATTGAGCAGAGTATTGCTGCCAAGGATGAGGAGCAACGGAAGCTGCAACTGGCTATCCACAAGCTCCAGGCGCTGGAGCAGCAACAGAAGCAATATATCGGCAACATTAGCCATGAATTCAAGACACCGCTGACCTCCATTAAAGCTTACGTGGATTTGCTGAATATGTACGACGATGATCCCAAGCTGCTGCTGGAAGCCAAGGCCAGCATCGCCAAGGAAACTCAGCGGCTATATGAAATGGTGGAGAAGGTGCTACAGGTATCGGCGCTGGAAACATATGATTTTGAGTCACAGACCGAGCTGTTGGAGGTTGCAGAGGGGCTGCGGGATGTTTGTGCACGTATGAGTGGCAAGGCAGAGCGCTTCGGTATCACTATTTCCTGCGATGCGGAGCCAGCCCACATCTGGATTGATAAAGAGAGCTTTATGCATATTTTTATTAATTTGCTGGATAATGCGATTAAATACAATGTTCCTCAAGGAACGATTCATGTTCACAGCGAGCTTAGGGACAACCGGGTAAGGATCACGATCCGTGATTCCGGCATAGGCATTCCTGAGGAAGCCAGAGAGAGGATTTTCGAGCCCTTCTACACGGTCAACCGCGACCGATCCAGACAATCGGGCGGCACGGGACTGGGACTGTCACTGGTGTGCAATCTGGTTGAGAAGCAGAATGGAAGCATTACGCTGCTGGAGACAGAAGGTGAAGGTTCGGTCTTCGAGCTGTCTTTTCCAGCTACTTAATAGGTCTGTACTCTGCATCAAAGCTACTCAAAAAGTTTACAACTTGGAAACAAGCAGCCGTGGTTTGGAAATACTCCTTCGGTATGCTTAGAGCAGGCTAAGGTTACACAGGACTCAAGATTAGGCTTCCACAGCGAGTAGGGGGAATCATGCAATGAACACAAATATCCACAGCAAGCTGGGCAAGACAGGACTCATGCTGCTCGCCACGGCGACTCTTATGTCCATGACTGCTTGTACTACTGGGAACACGGAGGCGCGACAATTCGTAGAGAAGTCCGGCAAAAAGATTACCGTGATGGATAACACCACTGAATCCGTATACACCAAGTTGAAGCTGGAGGGCATTGCTAAGATCGAGGGTGTGCGCGGGATGGATTGGGTGAGTGAAGGCACGCTTGCGGTTGATAAAGAGAACAGGAAGCTTTCCCCCGTGATAACTGAGGGAGAAAAACGTTATCCACATAACCTCTATCAATATGATCTTGCTTCCAGTGGGGAGACGCCGCTGCTGGAGGAGGAGAAGAGCTACGGATTTGCAAAGCTGTCCCCTGACAGGAAGCATATGCTTTATCAGCAATTGTATGAATCCACAGGAATAGGCTACATCATGAATCTTGAAACCGGCGTTTCCGTGAAAATGGTCGATGCAGAGTTTATGGCCGGGGAAGGCGCATGGGAGGATACAGGTCACGTTATTTTTCCCAATATGGAAGGGGACATTATCAGGGCTGATGTGAACGGAAAAAGTGAGGTCGCAGTCAAGACTGGACAGAGAAGTGTTTCTAGCGTGGCTCCGTCGGGAAATACGATCTACTATGTCGCCATGGGGGAATGGATCGCCTATGATATCGAAACCAAGCAATCCGAAATCCTTAAAAAAGACATCTGGGCGGTCCTTCCTTCCCCGGATGGCAGCACGCTGGCGGTTGTTAAACACACCAAATCCGGGGAAAACGCATTGGTTCTCTGCGATACCAAAGGGAAAGAGCTGTCCACATTGGCTACGGGTATGCAACTGTTCGGTACAAGCTGGTCGCCGGATGGCAGCAAGCTGGCCTATGCGGTTTCTGAGGATGGAGATAAATACCGTTTTTTCATTACAGAAGCAGAAACAGGGGAGCAAACTCCGGTCTTGGGCGATAATAGCATAAGTGACCAGCTACGCTGGAGCCCTTCCGGTAAAAAGCTGCTGATTCCAACAGGGGTCATGAAGGACACTGGATATCAATCTACGGCTTATGTAATCAAGTTATCTTGAGCAAAAATCATTTATTTTAAGGAGGATGACGAACGCGATGAAAATAACAGAAGTGCTCTTAAATACACACAGATTTGATGCCATGAAAGCTTTTTACGGCTCTCTCTTGGGTCTGGAGGTTATGGAGGAAACCGCTTCACGGTTATCATTTGGAGCTGGCGAATCGGTTCTTGCTCTTCAGGAAAATTCCCTCATGGAGAATGAGTTTTATCACGTTGCGTTTGCGATTCCAACCAATAAGTTCATAGAGGCAAAACAATGGGTAATCGACCGGGGCATCTCATTGATTTCAAGAACCGGAGAGGATGAGTTTCTTTTCGAAAGCTGGAATGCAACAGCACTTTACTTCTATGATCCTGATCATAACCTCATCGAGTTCATTGCTCACCATTCGCTCGACAACGCAGTAGATGAAGCTTTCGGGCCAAAGCATCTACTTCGTATAAGTGAGATTGGCCTTCCAGTCGATAATGTTCCGGAATGTTGCAAAACAATCACAGCAATGTTCCAAATTGATTCATGGGGTGAGGCCGGGCAGCAATTTACTCCTCTAGGGGACGCGGAAGGATTATTGATTGTCATAGACAAGCAGCGGCCTTGGTTCCCAGACGATAGGATGCCGTGTGGGTTCAATACCAAGATCGTGATTAAAGGTGCAGGTTCTGCCAGTCTTTCGCTTCAAAATGGCTTGTACGAATTGAGATCAATCTGATTAGACTTACTCATGTAGGGGTAGTACCAGAGTAGCTGATACCACCGCATGTAAATGGATGAAAATGTGAATAAAGGTTGGCGCAGCAATGGTTGCCGTTGGGCACTGAGCGTCACTAGCTGATCAATCTGGGACAACTGCAGCATCGGTTCTCGTCATCGTTTATTGGTTATCGCCAAACCAAATGTTTTCAGTTCCTGTCCGAGTGTCCGTCCAAACGGTTACGAGGCGGCCTGTTTGAGGAACAATGGCATTTCCAATGTAGTCTCCAATTAGAGGAAGGCCTGCGACACTAAACGAAGTTGTCGTAATACGAGTGTTTGTAAATGTTACTCCGCCATCCCTCGATGTAGCAAGAAAAACATCAATATCAGGCGGATTTAATCGATTGGTATAATAGGAAACAAACACCGCTCCATCCGTTGGGGAAACGGTGATAGCCGGGAAAAAGTTCTGGGATCCCACCGGACTGTTTGTAATGGGCATCGACGTGCCCCAATCTACGCCAAAGTTTGTGGAAATTGCCAGAAAAATATCGGAATACCCTTGCCGAAAGTCTTGCCACACTGCATAGACATTTCCTTGCGTAGCTGGTGCGTTTGAAATGTCTGCTGACATGGAGGGATACGTTAAGCACCTGAATTGGTATCCCGGTAGTGGCGAAGGTGGAACAACGACCGGGGCAACCATGGTTTCAGTTTCGAATGTTGTTCCTCCGTCTAGTGATGTACGCGTGTTGAATTCGGAACTACCTGGAGGTTGGGTAATCCAACCCACGATAAGAATTCCATTTAATGTGATTGCAATTCCCGGGAATTCTTCAAACTCGGTAATTGAAGATAGGAGGTTCGGGCTAGAGTAAGTGTTTCCCCCATCTTGGGAACGATTGAAGAATATTGTATTTCCTGGTATAAATTGCGTGTTGTAATCGTGAGTATAACCCGTATAAATGTTTCCAAAAAACGGGCTGGACCCTGCCTTATCGGCGATAACAACCACCTGATCGTCATTGACAAACTGTCCAAATCCTTGGTTCACAATGACTGGCGGTCCGAACGAAGATGCATTGTCGTTAGAGATATAAGACACGATTGTCCCGCTGAGACCGTCCGAATCGAAGGCGTGAGCTGCCACAACGAACGAATCGGGGAAAAAATAATCAATATGAGGCGCCTCTATGCCAGCAAACCCGGTCGGTAAAGGGAGTAACGTCGTGCTCCATGTTGCGCCTGCATCGATTGACTTGTATAAGCCAATATTCGGCGGTCCTGCACTGAGATCTACAGCCACTGCCACCATAACGGAGGGATTAAGCCAGTTTACCGCGATGGTTGGCTCAAACTGAGCACTAGTACTTGGCGAGATTTGTATGTTTGCCATAGTTACTATCCCCTTTTATATTAATGAAACTGCGGTTACTTTAATTTATGGGTTAAGTTGGGCAATTTGAGTGAGTTCTTCTTGCAGCACTTTTTGATGAGGAATTACGTTTCCGGATGAATCCGTTCCGAATACATTGATGACAGTATCTGTTGGAACAGTGCCTGTAACAAGAAATTGAACCTCGTAAGAAGTATTACCTGCGATGTTAAAACTAAGAATTTGATTAGTATTCGCATTGATCGTCAGGGAATTGGAATAAACCAGTGATTTACTCACCAAGCTATTCCATACGTAGATGTGATAAACAACGTTAGATGAAAAACTAAGATTATCATTACTAATGTTGATTACAAGGTTTGATGCAGGGGTAGTTCCCGTATTCGTGATGATGCCAGTTGTTAATGCCATGAAATCACAACCTCTCATTCGTTTCTATTACCATATGAAATCCTGTTCCATGTTGTGTGGACAAAATCACCTATATTCCGAATCCAATCTGTTCAAGGCATCATTTTGATGCTCATTCTAATACAAATCGTTCATTAGCTGACTCTTAATATATTTGATGATAAATCATCATCTCATGTATCGCACAGGGCTCCAGTTCTTATAGCAATTATCATATAACTTCATCAAGCAATGGGAGTATACTTGAAGCGAATGAAATTATAAGTACAGCAAACCCGGAAGAAAAACCAGTCTCTGATACTCCACAAGTAAGCGATGATTCTATGCAAGACAGCTTTAAAAGTGAAGGAGACAGCGGGCGTGATTCCGACAGTTTAAAGCTAAAAAAAATGAACAAATTCAGGCTGCCAATAACGATATCAATGGGGAAATTCTATCTTCAGATGCGGTGAGCGATGAATCGAAAGTGACAGATTCAACCCCCAAAAAACATGTTTTTTGAAACAAAAAAGAGTGGCCCTAAATCAGCCACTGGCATCTATTATATACGGTTTATGATTCTTCTTTATTTAATCGTTAGCTATTTCACGTTGTGGTCAATCCAAGAATGAATCGATTCCCCCATCGGATTCCAGCCAAGCAGATTCCGTTGCATGGACAGCGCGAACCTGGCTGTTAGTAGCGAGCGCCACCTCCAAATTCTGCAACGGCTTCGTCAATGGGCCATCTCACAATTGTCTCTCCTTATCCCAGATCTTTGCTTACGAATTTGGTAATTTCTCTAAAGGTTTCTTCCCCATTTTCAGAGTAGAAATAGGAAGCCGAAGGTGCTTTTTCCAATGCAAGATGAAAATTTTTATATTTGAATACTCCTCTGAATTTATAATTAGATTCATGTTTCGCTATTCGTTTCTGTACTCTGCGTACGCTCCAAGCCGTTTCTTCATACCGTTCACATAAAATATATAAAAGGTTTGTTATATCTATAATTATCTCAAAATAAATATGGCTCAGAGAACCATTTTTATTTCTTTGGCAAGTTCGGATAACTTTTGATATCTAAGATGCTCATCCATTTTGGTCTCCGCTGTAACCATTACTTTTTGAATTAAGCATTCTGCTTCATGGTTCATACAACAGTCGAACAAAGAAGTTGTGCCTTCAATGGCATGAATAACATCCAGGAACGAAATATCCTCCCAGTTCCGCTTCAATCTATAACCGCCATTGGCACCCGAAGTAGATTCAATCATTCCCGCCTTGACCAGCTTGGTCAGTATTTTGGACAAGTAAGTAGGCGATACCCCTTGTCGATCCGCCAACTGTTGTACACCAACAGGCTTATGATTAGGGGTTGATGCTACCAGAAAAAGCATGGTGTGAAGGGCATAGTTTGTCGCTTTAGAATACTTCATGCTCGTGATCACCTCAATTCAGGATTTAATCAATATATAATATCCTTTATATTGCGCCATCGTCAAATTTCGAATGCTCTTATTCAATATGCATCCACAGGTGTCCACACTCACCCGCAAATACTGCATAAAATATCCCGAATGAACAAAGAGGAGGTGTAGTGAGAACAATGATACACATGGAACCCGTACAAGTGGGTGAGCATACATTTATCGGAGTCGAGGTCAAACTGCCTAAAACAACGCTGTTGACTATCTCCAACTCCCGTGGTTACATCATGTGCGGCGCACTGGATGTCGGATTGCTGAATGAACGGCTGGGAGATCGGAAAATTCTTGCCGCACGAGCTGTGGGTGTAAAAACGCTGCGTGAATTGTTGGAAGCGCCCATGGAGTCGGTGACGACGGAAGCGGAGCAGCTTGGGATTAAGCCGGGTATGCCGGGGTATGAGGCACTTTTGAAGCTGGTCTAAGTGGAGCTTTTGCTGCACGAAGGTAAAAAAACGCGAAAAAACCGGGGCTGCTTCGCTCCGGTTTTTTCAGATAGAAAAGTTACATTTTATCGAGTAAAACGATTTCGCTTTCATACGAGCTGCATGGTCTGGCAGACGAATTAATTCGCAAATAAAGCGGGCAGGCTGTCGCTAAAGGGAGCTTGGACGATCCCTTTTTCGGTAATGATGGCGGTAATGTATTCATGAGGCGTAATGTCAAAAGCCGGATTATAGACCTTGATGCCTTGTGGGGCTGTCCTTTTGCCGAAGCTTTCGGTGACTTCCTCCGCAGGACGCTCCTCGATGGGAATGTCTGCGCCTGTTGCTGTGTGCAAATCAATTGTAGATAGCGGTGAAGCTACATAAAAAGGAATACCATGTGCCTTGGCCAGCACAGCTAAGCTGTAGGTGCCGATTTTGTTGGCGACATCGCCATTAGCCGCCACTCTGTCCGTGCCGACGATGACGGCCTGGACCCAGCCTTTGGCCATGACCATACCCGCCATGTTGTCACACAGCAGGGTTACATCAATGCCAGCCTGCTGAAGCTCAAACGCGGTCAGGCGAGCGCCTTGGAGCACGGGACGTGTTTCGTCGGCAAACACTTTCAGACGTATGCCATTTTCGTGTGCAAGGTACATAGGGGCGAGTGCCGTCCCGTATTTCGCTGTCGCCAGTCCGCCTGCATTGCAGTGAGTGAGCACGCCCATACCGTCTTCGAATAGAGGTAAAGCATGGACGCCGATCAGGCGGCATACCTCCTCATCCTCTGCCTGAATGGATATAGCTTCACGCTCCAATCTGGCATTCCAATCCTCGACCCGTCCTTCGGTCGCTTCGGCGGTAAGTTCTTTGGCCCGCTTCTTCATGCGGTCCAGCGCCCAGAACAGGTTCACCGCGGTCGGTCGTGATGTAGCCAAATGCCCGCAAACGCTGTGTACATGCTCCAGCCATCCAGCAGCATCGGTTCCGCCATAAGCGGAAGCACCCAGCACGACGCCGTAGGCCGCAGCCATTCCGATGGCTGGCGCACCGCGTACCTTCATGGTATGGATGCCATCCCACACTTCCTCGGCTGTGAACAAATCCAGCATCACGATGGATTCGGGCAGCAGGCGCTGGTCCAGCATGGACAAGTGGTCACCTTTCCACACCAGCGACGAGAGAGCCTGACCAGGCATGATTGGTTCATTGGAAGCTTTAGTCGTAGATTCTTTATTTTCACTCATGTCCATGAAGCTCCTTTAGTTTGGGCAGCCGTTGCTGTCTGAATAATGTCTCCCATTTCACGGATCGAATGCACCTCACGATTGCGGAGAACCAAGGCTTTTCCTATAGATAACGCCAGTCTTTCCGCTGCTTCCTTGATCGCAGGATCGGCAATTGTATCTATATCGGCCACATGCGACAAGCTGATGATCCGGCGGATGACCTTGCAGCCTGCAAAGCCAATCGTATCTTGCAGTACTTTCTGGAGGTACAAGTCCTGATATCCCGGCGTGCGGGCCATGTGGTCAGTAACATGCTGGTCCCACAGTTTGCGGAACCCGCTCTCAAACTGCTCCCATACCTGAATGGCAGTCTCTAAAAGCCAGTCACGGCGTTCCTGTACAGCTGTCTCGCCAGAAGTCCATCCAGGTTGTGCTGCATAGTTCAACAGCAGATTGGCAATCACCGCTCCGATATCAAAGCCCATCGGTCCGTAGTAGGCAAACTCGGGATCAATGACTTTAGTGGACTCCGCTGTTACAAAAATACTGCCTGTATGAAGATCGCCGTGCAGAAGCGCTTCTGTCCGTGTCAGAAACTTCTCTCGCAGCAAAGCTACTTCCAGATGAATGGCCTGATCTGTACGAAGCGCCTCTGCCTCGTCTTCGATATAGGAACCGTAGTTGTTATTGTCTGAAAACCGATAAGGCTCGTCCAAAATAAGATCCTCGGTGATTTTACAAAGATCCGGGTTGATAAAGCGCTTGACCAGTTCTTTTTTGTCCTGCTGATTCATGCCCAGATCCGAGGTGAAAAAGAGCGTACGTGCCAGAAACTCTCCAATATGGTCAGCAAAATGCGGATATGTGTTTCCTTCGATTAATCCTTTGCGCATGATTGTGTACGAGCTTAGATCCTCCATCACAGTCAAGGCGAGCTCATCGTCATAGCCGAGCACCGCAGGAACCAGCTCAGGGCAAATATGGTGCTCCTTCTGAAGCGCCTCGCGCTCAATACGGGCACGATCCAGTGACAGCGGCCAGGATTCACCTACGATTTTCACATAGGGAAGCGCCTGTTTGGCAATGATACTCTTGTCAGATTCAGAATCCGTAATATGAAAAACCAGATTCAGGTTGCCATCACCGATTTCGCGGCATTCCAGACGAGCATCCTGACTAAAAAATCCGGGGATGTTCTTCACAAATTCTATTGCTTCTTCTGTCGTTAAAGCATGATATTGGGACAACGAAGTCACCTCCATAAATTGTGCATACATCTATGATGAGAAATACTACAATATTAAACCAACCATTTCGCTTGGATAGAGCCAAGTATAACGAAAATCGTTTGAGTTTTGTACATTTTTTTTGTGGGGAGGCGGAATAGGGGGAAGGAACGTTAGATTTTGTTTCGTATTCATATGAGCAGGGTAAATAATAAACAGACGTCTGGCAGACGAAATACCGTGCCCGCTGGCGTCTTCCCGTCAGAAGTACGGTGGATGAATGCTTAAACGTTCCTGAATGATCAATTTGATGAAAAAGGAAGGGATTTAGTATGGCTAAAACAACAAGCAACTCGAAAAATATGCAAACGAAATCGGTGGAAGAACTGTTAAACCGCCAGGTCGCTAACCTGAATGTACTATATGTAAAAATTCATAACTATCACTGGTATGTGAAAGGCTCCAACTTTTTCACACTCCATGTTAAATTTGAAGAGCTATATAATGAAATTACGCTAAAAATGGACGAGATCGCCGAACGCCTGTTGGCGCTGAAAGGGTCTCCTTCCGCAACGTTAAAAGAATATCTGGAGCTGTCCTCCATTCATGAGGCAAGTGGCAACGAGGATGCGCCGAAAATGGTGCAAACGCTGATTGAGGACTTTGCCACTGTCTGCGAGGAATTTCAGGAAGGAATTGAACTGGCTGAAAGCGCATCTGATCAGCCAACCGCAGATTTGCTGATTGGTTATAAAGCGGATCTGGAAAAACATATGTGGTTGCTTCGCTCTTATCTGGGTTAACCGGAAAAATGATGCTGGAGGCTTTGTTCTGAAATAAGCGCTACATGTAAAAACGCTACTGACGTCATATTGTCGGTAGCGTTTTTACGGGTGAAAAAGACAATTCACAGCATTTTAATGCTTTTTCATAGATCAGGATTTTGCAAAATTATACGCTATAATATAATTAGGAAGCAGACAATCAAGGTAAAGTTTCACCTTTCTTCTTCATGGTTTATCACGTTGGCTTTTGAACACACTTCATCATTTAGTCAGGTCCGTATGCTATTTTGCCATTTGTGAGCTGAGTTAGTATGAATATTTTATGAAGAAAGTCGCTTAACGTGTGTCTGTTGGTTGCACCCTTAAAGATATTTATTATAAAATAGCTTGAGAATCATTGAGAATCAGTTTAGAATGATTATAAATAAATTTTTAAATATTCCGTTTGCTTGAAATCAGGGGGCTCCCCTGTTTAGATATACTTTCTGATTTCGACACCACACTACAAATTTTGGAGGGTATTCCGAATATGGCTACAAACTTTAAGATTGAAGGTCTCAAAGCGACCATTGAAGGCAAGGAAATTCTGAAAGGCATTAACCTCGAAATGAAGGGCGGAGAAATCCATGCCATCATGGGTCCTAACGGAACGGGTAAAAGTACTTTGGCTTCTGCTTTGATGGGGCATCCCAAATATGAAGTCACAGATGGCCAAGTCACTTTGGACGGAGAAGACGTTCTGGACATGGAAGTGGATGAGCGTGCACGTGCGGGATTGTTCCTGGCTATGCAGTATCCGAGTGAAATTGCAGGGGTAACCAACTCCGACTTTTTGCGTAGTGCAATTAACGCACGCCGTGAAGAAGGACAGGAAATTTCCCTGATTAAATTTATCCGCCAAATGGAAAGCAAAATGAAGGAGCTCGAAATGAATCCTGAGTTTGCTCACCGTTACCTGAATGAGGGTTTCTCCGGTGGAGAGAAAAAACGGAATGAAATTTTGCAAATGATGATGATTGATCCGAAAATCGTCATTCTGGACGAAATCGACTCCGGTCTGGATATTGACGCTTTGAGAATCGTAGCTAGCGGTGTCAATGCTATGCGTTCCGAAGAGCGCGGTTTTCTCATCATTACTCACTACCAGCGTCTGTTGAATTACGTTAAGCCAGATTTCGTACATGTCATGATGCAAGGACGCATCGTTAAATCCGGTGGACCTGAGCTGGCTGAGCGTCTGGAAGCGGACGGTTACGACTGGATCAAGGAAGAGCTGGGTATCGTTGATGAAACTGTAGGACAAGAGGCGTAAGCCGGAAGCGAGGAGGAAAACTAATGAGTACACAAACAATCCTTCCGGTAGATTCCGAGCAACTGCGCGTTCTGTCCGAACGTAACGGCGAGCCGTCATGGCTGACCGCAGACAGACAAAAAGCACTTGAGCTTGCAGGCAAACTGGAGCTTCCGGTATTTGAAAAAACCAAAATCGAACGTTGGAATCTCAACGATTACGGTCAACATAAAAACAGCGAGGCGATTGCATCGGTGGGGCAGGTTCCCGCAGCGATTGCCGATCTGGTCAAAGAGCAGCAGGAGGGTGGCCTGATTATCCAGCGCAACTCCGGCGCGGTATATGTGAAGCTGAGCGAGGAATTGGCAGCGCAAGGCGTTATTTTCACGGATCTGCAAACGGCGGTTAAGGAGCATGGTGATCTAGTTAAAGCTCATCTGAATACGGTTATTAAGACGGATGAAAATTCATTGTCCGCGCTGCATGCAGCACTTTGGAACGGTGGAGTATTTGCTTACGTGCCGAAGAATGTGGAGTTAAATGTTCCGCTTCAGGCTGTTTTCCTGACAGATGATGCGACAGCAACCTTTGCCCCTCACGTACTGCTCATTGCTGAAAGCCATAGCTCCGTAACGTACGTAGACAACTATGTATCTGCGGATTTGGCAGCACCTGTCATTCATAATGGCGCAGTAGAGGTGGTAGCGAATGCAGGAGCCAAGGTGCGTTATGCATCGGTGCATCAGCTTGGAGAGCAAGTTACGGATATTTCGATCCGCCGTGCTACGTTGGGTAATGACGCAGCTATTGAATGGATTGTCGGAGAAATGAACTATGGCAATACAGCGAGCAACACGATGTCCGTGCTGAAAGGCAATGGCTCCAACTCGGATGCCAAGATTATTGCTGTAGGCTCTGGCTCGCAAAAGCTGAACTATACGACACAAGCACAGCATTTTGGCAAAAATTCAGCCAGTCAGATGATTACACGCGCAGTTATGCGTGAAAATGCATCTTCCATTATTAACGGTATTACGAAAATTGAAAAAGGTGCTACCAAAGCAGACGGCCAGCAAACAGAACGTGTTCTCATGCTTAGTCCGAAAGCGCGTGGTGACGCTAACCCAATCCTGCTGATTGATGAGGATGATGTGACCGCAGGTCACGCAGCTTCGGTCGGTCAGGTGAATCGTGAACAAGTGTATTACTTGATGTCCCGCGGGATTAGCCGTGCAGAAGCTGAACGCTTGATTATTTATGGCTTCCTGGCACCTGTCGTTTCTGAAATTCCGCTCGAAGGACTTCAACAGCAGCTGCAAAGCCTTGTTGAAAGGAAGTTAGGCCAATGAATACTGCATTGATCCGTGAACAATTCCCGATTTTACATCAGGAGATTAACGGTCATCCGCTGGTTTATTTGGATAATGCGGCCACTTCGCAAAAACCGCTGGCGGTCATCGAGGCGATCAAGCATTACTACGAATATGATAATTCGAACGTTCATCGTGGAGTGCATACCTTGGGTAGTCGTGCTACGGATGCTTATGAAGGTGCGCGGGAGAAGGTAGCCCGCTTTCTGAATGCGAAGCGCAGCCAGGAAATTATTTTCACAAGAGGAACGACAACGGCGCTGAATCTGGTTGCTTCTTCCTATGGCAGAGCCAACTGTCAGGAAGGTGATGAGATTGTCATCACACCGATGGAGCATCACAGCAATCTGATTCCGTGGCAGCAGGTAGCCAAAGCCACGGGCGCAACTTTAAAATATATCCCGCTTCAAGAGGATGGTAGCGTTGATCTTGCTGACGTGGAGAATACCATCACTGAAAACACAAAAATTGTAGCGATCACGCATGTCTCCAATGTGCTTGGTGTTGTGAACCCGGTCAAAGAGATTGCCGCTATTGCCCATCGCAAAGGTGCGATCATCGTCGTAGATGGTGCGCAAAGCACGCCACATATGAAAGTAGACGTACAAGATATAGATGCTGATTTCTATGCCTTTTCGGGTCACAAAATGTGTGGTCCTACAGGGATTGGGGCATTGTACGGCAAAAAGGCGCTGCTGGAAAACATGGAGCCGATTGAGTTCGGCGGGGAAATGATCGACGATGTGGGATTGTACGAATCCACATGGAAGGAGCTGCCTTGGAAATTCGAAGGCGGAACCCCGATCATTGCCGGAGCTGTCGGCTTGGGAGCTGCCATTGATTTTCTGGAAAGCATCGGATTGGACGCAATTGCACAGCATGAAAGCCGTCTGGCCAACTATGCTCTCAAACGTCTCCGTGAAGTGGATGGCTTGACGATTTACGGTCCTGCTGAACGTCATGTGGGACTCGTAACATTCAATCTGGATGATGTACATCCGCATGATGTAGCGACCGTGCTGGATAGTAAAGGGGTAGCTGTACGTGCAGGCCACCATTGCTGCCAGCCATTGATGCGCTGGTTGAAAGCCAGTGCAACGGCGCGAGCCAGCTTTTACCTCTATAACACGGAAGAGGAAGTCGATGTTTTGATCAGCGCCTTAATCCAAACGAAGGAGTATTTTGGCGATGCAACTTGATGACTTGTACCGACGTGTAATTATGGATCATTATAAAAATCCGCGGAATCGTGGACGTTTTGAGGATGACGCGGTCACGGTGGATTTGAACAATCCTACATGTGGCGACCGGATTTCTCTTCAGCTCAAGACGAAGGACGGCGTCGTCGAGGATGCCCGTTTTACAGGGGAAGGCTGTTCAATCAGTATGTCCTCGGCTTCGATGATGACAGAGGCGGTTAAGGGAAAAACGATTGATCAGGCGCTGGATATGGCGAATCGCTTCTCTTCTCTGATGAAGGGTGAAGCCGCCGAATTTGACGATTATGAAGAACTGGAAGCTTTGTCAGGTGTCAATAAGTTCCCGGCTCGTATCAAATGTGCGACTTTGGCTTGGAACGCGCTGCGCAAAGGTATAGATGAAGAATAATAATTTTACTAGAATAGAGGAGGTTTGAGAAACATGGCCAAGAAAGCACCGGAAATGGAAGAGTATAAATATGGCTTTCGTGACGAGCACAAATCCATTTTCCAAACAGGTAAGGGTCTCACTCCGGAAATCGTAAAGGAAATCTCCAAAATTAAGGATGAGCCAGAATGGATGCTGGAATTCCGTCTGAAAGCATTAAAGCAGTTTGAAAAAATGCCTATGCCAAACTGGGGCGGGGACATGAATGAGCTGGATTTCAACGATATCCAGTATTATGTAAGACCTTCCGAGAAACAAGGGAAAACGTGGGAAGAGGTTCCTACGGAAATTAAGGAAACCTTTGATAAGCTGGGAATTCCTGAAGCGGAGCAAAAGTTTTTGGCTGGTGTATCCGCACAGTATGAATCCGAGGTTGTTTACCATAGTATGCAAAAGGAACTGGAAGATCAGGGCGTTATTTTCATGGACACCGATACGGCGCTGCGTGAGCATCCTGAAATTCTGAGAGAGTATTTTGCGACAGTTGTGCCTCCAACGGACAACAAGTTTGCAGCACTGAACAGTGCGGTATGGTCAGGCGGAAGCTTTATCTATGTACCGAAGGGTGTAAAATGTGAAGTTCCATTGCAGGCTTACTTCCGTATTAACTCGGAAAATATGGGACAATTCGAGCGTACGCTCATTATTGCCGACGAAGACAGCTTCGTGCATTATGTTGAAGGCTGTACAGCTCCGATTTATAGCACGAACTCGCTGCATAGCGCCGTGGTGGAAATCATTTGTAAGAAAAACGCGCGTGTTCGTTACACAACGATCCAAAACTGGGCGCCAAACATCTACAACCTGGTGACCAAACGTGCGGTTGCAGAAGAAAATGCAACGATGGAATGGGTCGATGGTAACATCGGTTCCAAGCTGACGATGAAATATCCGGCGGTTGTACTGAAAGGCCGTGGAGCTAAAGGTATGGTCTTGTCCATTGCAGTTGCAGGCAAAGGCCAGCATCAGGATGCAGGGGCAAAAATGATCCACTTGGCACCAGATACGACATCGACGATTGTATCCAAGTCCATCAGTAAGCATGGCGGTAAAGTAACGTATCGCGGACTGGCTTCATTCGGTCGTCAGGCCCAAGGGGCAAAATCGAATATCAAGTGTGATACGTTAATTTTGGATAATCAGTCCACCTCGGATACAATTCCTTATAATGAAATCATGAACGACGATATTACGCTGGAGCACGAAGCAACGGTTTCCAAGGTATCGGAGGATCAGTTGTTCTATCTGATGAGTCGTGGCCTGACCGAAGCAGAAGCGACACAAATGATCGTTATGGGCTTTATCGAGCCGTTCACCAAAGAACTGCCGATGGAGTACGCGGTCGAGATGAACCGTTTGATCAAGTTTGAAATGGAAGGTTCCATAGGATAATTCTCGCTTTACGAGGGTTATGTTGGGGCTGAACCATGATGCGATGGTGTCTATCAGGCGTTTGGTCCGTAACATAAAAAAGAGACTGTCCTTCGTAGGGAAACCTGCGGATCAAGGACAGTCTCTTTTTTATTCGCGTAGTCTGTGTATGAGCAGAACGAGTTCGCAGATCAGGATTCCAGATAAATTTCGTCAACGGATACATGTCGCTCTCTGGACAAGTCTATATACTCATTTTCATTAATTTTCACTAAAGGTCTGAAATAATCGGCAGGATTGTTCAAAATAATCGTTCCTGTCTGACCCGAAGTCAGAAGGACCTGCTTGTTTATAAAGTTCGGAAGCATATGCTGGATGAAGACTTGGGTGGCTTCCGGGTCCAGATGTCCGAAGCTCATGCTGTGCAGCTCGCGCAGTACGGTGAGCAGCTCCTGCTTCGTCTGGTACACACGGTTGGAGATCATAGCGCTATATACGTCTGCAATTGCCGTAATACTGGCGAAAGGATGAATATCCTTCTTGAACAGTCCATTCGGGTATCCGCTTCCATCTTCTCTTTCGTGATGCTGCAGGGCGACGATTGCCGAAATCTCATCACTTGTTGAGTTGCGAATGATATCATAGCCGTAGAGGGAATGTTTTTTCATTTCCTTAAATTCTTCAGGCGTCAGCTTACCAGGTTTATTCAAAATCTCATCCGGTATCATGGACTTGCCTATATCGTGTAAATATCCGGCTTTACCAGCGGTATAGGCTTCTTCTTCTGTATATCCAAGCCATGTGGCAATGTAATATGACAGTACACCCACTTGGAGAGAATGATTGTACGTATAGTGATCTCCCCGTTCCATGAGCAGCAGCAGAGATACGACATCTTTTTGATGAGTCAGCTCTGAAACGAGGGGGCTGAGCAACTCATCGACTCGAGATTCATCCAATTTGCCGGTTGAGGCAGCTTTGAGAAACATGCTTTCAAAGCCATGAATAGTCTGCTCCATGAGGGGAACGGCACGTTTAAGGGATTCGGGAGAAGCGGGAACATCGGGGGCAAAGTCAACCGGAATGCTCGCTGAACCGGCATCAATGTCGATATAATCGACACCATGCATGATGAGCTTGGAGATATCGTCGTGCTGAAGCTGGGTACCCCGAATCATGACGGGTACACCGTGTTCATTGTATGTATCGGATCTGAGAAGATCTCCTGGCTTGGCATCGGTAACGTGAACTCTCATGCGCTTAACCTCCTTATTGTCGTAAATTTGTCGAAAATACGAAGCAAACCTAATATATCAAGAATAATATGGGATGACAACGACTAATTCACTATTATTCCTAGCTGTAAAATAGGTCCCAGGAACCCGTCTCTTCTCAGAGGCATACGAGGGCATTGTGACTTTGCTTCTCCCCGTGACTGTTTCTTGAGTCAACACAGTAGCTAAATTGTCAGTTGTAGCGCCCCCACCGACATGTACCATAATGGGAAATAACATGGTATGCTTAAACATTAGAAGCAACAGAGTCGATATATAAACTATAGAGGAGGGCGGTTATGGAGATGACGACCCAGCAAACGTTAACCATTTTGCATACCAATGATATACATAGTCATTTTGGCAGTATGCCTTCGATAGCCGCGATGATTAATGAACGAAGAGCCACATCAGGAGATGCGCTGCTTGCGCTGGATATGGGAGACCACATGGACCGGATGGCCCCCGAAACGGAAGGAACGCTGGGTAGGGCAAATGTGGATGTGATCAATCTAACAGGATATGATGCGATTACGATCGGTAACAACGAAGGACTGACGTTTACCCCGGATATTCTTGAACAAGCCTATGCTGGAATTCACTGTCCGGTCGTATGCGGCAATATGATGGAGAGTGCCACGGGGGCAAGACCTTCGTGGCTGAAGGAATCTCTGATTTTGGACAAAGCAGGGATCAAGGTCGGTTTGCTCGGCGTGACGGCTCCTTTTGGCGAGTTCTATCAATTGCTGGGATGGGATGCACTCGATCCGTTTGAGGTATTGGGAGAACAAATTCAGTCCCTGAGAAAGCAGGTCGATGTTCTGGTTGTGATGTCGCATTTGGGTTTACCTTCGGATAAGAAACTGGCATCGCGGTTTTCAGAGATTGATGTGATTCTTGGAGGTCATACCCATCATGTGCTGGAGGAGCCGCTGTGGATCGGGAGCACAGCTCTATGTGGGGCTGGCAAGTATGGAACGCTGCTGGGTGAAGTGGCACTAAGCCGCAACAGTAGCCATGAACCGTTTCGGGTTACGTCAGGCCGCGTAGTTCCTGTAGACCACACACTGCTGGACGAAAAGGTGGCATCCTCCATTGTATCGCATCGAAGACAGGCAGAGCGTGCCATGGAGAGTACGGTGGCAGTGGCGAATCGGAAGCTGGAGATTGCATATGATCGGGAGTCTCCTCTCGGAAATTTACTGGCACAATCGGTGTCACATTTTACGGGAACCGCGATTTCTCTTGTGAATGCGGGCCAACTGCTGGGTCCTTTACCTCAAGGTGATATCAGCAAAGGAATGCTACATTCCTTATGCCCTTCGCCAATTAATGCCTGTATCATGAAGCTGTGGGGAAGAGACATCCGGCTGGCGCTGGAGCAGTCCTTGCTACCGGAATTTGCGGACAAGAAAATAACGGGATTTGGCTTTAGAGGTAAAGTGCTTGGTACGATGTGTGTGGAAGGTCTGGAGATTCAATATGACATGACTCGCGCTCCTTATGATAAAGTGACGGATATACGTGTAGCGGGTCGTTCATTGGAAGAAGATGAGCAATATACGGTAGGCACGTTGGATATGTTCACTTTCAGAGCAGGTTATGAAGTGCTTGCGAACGGAGCGGAACTCCGATTTATGCTTCCAGAATTTTTGCGGGATTTGATTGAAATGGAGTTGAAGCGTCCGGGCGCGATGGAAGAGTGTTTTGCAGCTAGGTGGCTTCAGGTATCACAACAATCGGGAGAGGATTAAGTTGCGACTGGTACCTGTTACATTATTAAGAGCCGGCATGAAGCTGGGCAAAAAAATATACAATGAAAATGGAATGGTGCTGCTCTCGGAGGGTGTTGAGCTGACTTCGCGATTGATTGAACGTCTAGGCCAAGTCGGAATTGGATATGTATACATTGAGGATGCGGTGACAGAAGATATCGTAATTCCCGAAATGATCCATGATCAGACGAGGAAGATGGCGCTACAGGAGATCAAGAAGCAGTTTCAGGGTCAGTCATCCTACTCCGTAGATCATAAGCACCAATACTTTGGCAAGTCATTTTATAAGGTGATGGAGTCCATTCTGGACGATATCGGAGGCCGTCAGGATGCCGTCATTATGCTGATGGATATCGGGGCGGCAGATCAGGATCTGTATCATCATTCATTGAACGTATGTCTATATTCACTTGTACTAGGAATATCCAACGGATACAATAACAACCAGCTTATGGAACTGGGCATAGGTTCACTATTGCACGATATTGGTAAAATGAAAATTTCACCTCAAGTGCTCTATAAGCCGGGCAAATTGACGGACGAGGAATACGAGCACATGAAAACGCACACGGTGATCGGCTATAAGCTGCTTAAAGACGAACCGGGAATTCCCCTGCTGTCGGCTCACTGTGCATTACAGCATCATGAACGTATCGACGGCAGCGGATATCCGAACGGCTGGAGGAAGGACCAAATCCACGAATATGCCAAATGGATCGGGCTGGCAGACTCATACGATGCGATGACAGCAAGTCGAATATACAAGCAGCCATTGTTGCCCTATGAAGCAATGGAGGTGCTGTATGCCGGTGCGGGCACGTTGTATGAGCAACGGATGCTGGAGGCATTCCGCGATTGTGTAGCTATATACCCGCTGGGGCTCTCCGTGATGCTCAATACGGGGGAAGAAGGGGTTGTGGTGCGTATACACTCCAAAATCCCACAAAGGCCCGTTATTCGCATTGTGAGGGATCGGGACGGACAGGAACTGAAAGCGCCTTACGATGTGGATCTGTCCGTATCTCTTTCGGTGATGATTACCAACACACGGGGTGCTACAGCTTCCCCTTTTGGAGCAATGCACGTGGATTAGCACATGAAGTGGCAGAAAAGATGCAGCTACTTTACACATCATGATATGATATTCATACGTCTTTTGAGGTTAATAACAGAAATAAGGTGAAAAATAATGACAGTTCTACAAAACAACACCCTTCCACAAATATCACCAGCGTATGATCCGTGGGACCCGATTGTCTCGCTGCGCACACATGGCCGTCATTTGCTGACAAGTGTGGAAATGACCGTGACGCATCTGTGCAATATGCGCTGTGAGCACTGCGCTGTGGGCGACATGCTTGTTATGAAGGAGGCTCCCTTTCTTCCATTAGATCTGATGCTGAAACGACTGGATGAAGTCGAGCATCTGGAGACGATCAGTATGACAGGCGGAGAACCCGCTTTGCTCGATAAAACGGTGGACGAAGTAATCGTTCCGCTGCTGAAATATGCCAAAAAGCGTGGCATTCGCTCGCAAATCAACTCCAACCTGACATTGGATATCCGCAGATATGAGAAGATGCTTCCTTATCTGGATGTCATGCATATATCGTTTAATTATTTGAATGCCGACGATTTTTACGAAGTGGGCTTTGCAAATACCGGACGTCCGACCCCACGCGTGGGGGCTGTTCGCCTTTATGAGAAAATGGTGGAAAACGCCCGCAGGTTGAGCGAAATGGGGATGTTCATTTCTGCCGAATCCATGATTAATTACCGCACACACACGAAGCTGAACGGTATTCATCAGTTAATTAACGAAATGGGATGCCGACGGCATGAGGTTCATCCGATGTATGCATCGAATTTTGCCTCTGCCTTGCCTGTCCTTTCTCTCGACGATATGCGCAACTCCATTCATAAGCTGCTGGATGTGCGCAATCAGGATATGTGGATGCTATTTGGCACGCTGCCGTTCTTTGCTTGTTCAGATCGAGAGGAAGACCGCAAGCTGCTTCGCCGATTGCGCCAGGAACCGAATATTACGGTGCGTAATGATCCAGACGGAAGAAACCGCGTAAATGTGAATATGTTCACGGGCAGCGTGTATGTGACGGATTTCGCAGACATTCCGGCTTTTGGAAATATTCAGGAGCGCGGTCTGGAAGATATTTTCGGTGAATGGTTGAATGAACATCCGTTGAATCAGACCGTGAACTGTCATTGTGATGCCGCTGCCTGCTGCGGACCGAATCTGCTCGTAGCGGATATGTATTACAAGGGAGTCGATTTTAAATCCAGAAAAGCATTACAACTATGAGCATTTGGCATACATCCAATTAGCGACTTTCAATTATACCATGGAGCGTTGCAAGTCAAATGATGCAAAATGCAAACTATAGAAATGGGGAGTTCGTATTGGAAGGTCATACCGAGTTTCATTGGGGATTGCTAACGGTGAATCTTCTTTTGGTACTGCTGCTCGTCTTTCTGAACGGTGTATTTGTGGCAGCGGAATTTTCGCTGGTCAAAATGCGCCAATCCCGATTGACGCAGCTCCAAAGTGAGGGGCATCGCATGGCAGGCTATGCGCTAAAGGTGAACCAGAAACTGGATGCTTACCTGTCCGCGACCCAATTGGGCATTACGCTGGCTTCATTGGGCTTGGGCTGGATTGGTGAACCAGCAATATCCGGCTACCTGATCGAGCCACTCATGCACAAACTCGGTGTTACTGACGGTACACTGATTACAACGGTTTCCGTTGTCGTCGGATTTTGCGTGATTACCTTTTTGCATATTGTATTGGGTGAACTGGCTCCAAAGTCTTTGGCGATCCAGAAAACCGAAGGTGTGGCCTTGTTTTTATCCGCTCCTTTGCTGCTTTTTTACAGGGCCTTTTTGCCTGTCATCTGGGTGCTGAACGCCGCGGCGAATTTGTTATTGCGGGCGTTCGGCATCCAGCCTGCGAGTGAAGCGGAAGCGGCGCATTCGGAGGAAGAGATCCGTATCTTGATGAATCAGAGCGCCAAAAGCGGTGTTATTGATAAGGACGAAATCAAGCTGATGGACAATATTTTTGATTTTTCCGATTTGCTGGCCCGTGAAATTATGCTTCCGCGTACGGATATGGACTGCTTGTATACGAATGTATCGTTTAAGGAAAATCTGAAAATCATCAGTGATACCAAGCATTCTCGCTACCCGGTAGCGGTTGAGGATAAGGACCAGATTATCGGCTTTGTTCATATTACAGATTTTCTGTTGGCAGAGCAGGGCGAGCAATTGGATCTGGCCTCGGTGGTGCGTCCTATTTTGAATGTGCCAGAATCTATGGAAGTGAGTCACGTACTGCGTCTTATGCAGAAAAAGCATTCCCAGATGACTCTCGTGGTCGATGAGTACGGTGGAACAGCCGGGCTGCTGACAGCGGAGGAAATATTGGAGGAAATCGTCGGGGATCTTTACGATGAATTTGAGGATGAACGTCCAAGCGTGGAGATTAAGGATAATCTCATTTCGGTGGATGGTCGTATGCTCATTGAGGATGTTAACGATCTGACCGGGGTGAACATTGAAGACGACGAAGTGGATTCCATCGGGGGCTGGCTGTTTAAAGAACTGGAGGGCAGCCCGGTGAAGGGAAAAAAAATTGTGTTTTATAACCTGACCTTTGAGGTGGAGGAAGCGACAAGGCTTCGTATTACGAGAGTGAGGATTCACCGCAAGCCCGACCCTGTGATCGAAGATGAACTTTCTGCCGATGAGTCCTGATCCATAGCTATGGTTAGGGTCGGTTCCGGTATGAAAGCTATTATAGAGTGTAAAAGCAAGAGCCTTTATTTCCACGTTATCGTGGTTTTGAAGGTTCTTTTTTTATCTGTAATTTTGTGTTCGAGACTTGGGCCATGCAGCATATGATGAATAGTAAAGCAGATGGATCAACTAAAGGAGGTCCCGGCCCGTGAAATTTCCACAGCAAGGTGAGTTTGCCCCGTTTGTCGGTCCGTTCGATCCGTGCCCGCCCGTATTGTGCAAAACCTATGTGCTTCCACCGAACCTGTTTGTACAATTTCAGCCCCCAGGTCTGCCTCAATTCAGTCCGGAGGAGGCACTGAGGAAGGGAACGCTATGGCCCTTGTTATACAGCCCTTATGAGTCTAGGAGAAACCAGGGGGGAGGCGAGTAAAATGGATGATCCAAATCAAGGTCAGGCCCCAAACCAGCCTCAGCATCGAAACCAGGTAGAGAACCAGCAGCAGAATCCGTATCAAAGCCCCTATGCCAACTCGTATCAACAGCAAGACTCTACTGAGGACTACAATCAGAACGACAGAAACTCATACCAAGGCTATGCGCCCCAGACCAAGCCGGGTGATGCACAGTTTTATGCGCTGCTGGAGAAGCTGCAAACGGTGGATTTTGTATTGGTGGAACTGAATTTGTATCTCAATACGCACCCGGATGATTTACAGGCTATCGAACAGTTCAATAAGCTGACGCAGGAAAGGACGGGGATTGCCAATGAGTACCAGATCCTGTACGGACCTCTGCAAAATTTTGGCCGTGCCTATTCCAAGTATCCTTGGGAATGGAGCCAATCCCCTTGGCCGTGGCAGGTATAGGTAGGTACAACCTTTTATAAAGGAGGAACACGAATGTGGGTATATGAGAAAAAGCTGCAATATCCCGTACGTGTCAGCAAATGTGATCCTCATATGGCCAAATTGCTCATGGAGCAGTATGGCGGAGCGGATGGCGAGCTGGCGGCGGCTTTGCGGTATCTGAATCAGCGGTATACGATTCCGGATAAGGTGATCGGCGTACTTAATGATATAGGTACAGAAGAATTTGCACATCTCGAAATGATTGCCACAATGATTTACAAGCTGACCAAGGATGCGAGTGTAGAACAAATGAAGGCAGCGGGGCTAGGGGAATATTATGCGGCACATGATCATGCGCTGTATTACCAGAGCGCAGGCGGAGTTCCTTTTTCAGCGACCTATTTTCAAGCCAAGGGCGATCCAATCGCGGATTTGTATGAGGATATTGCGGCGGAGGAAAAGGCGAGAGCTACATATCAGTGGCTGATTGATTTGACAGATGATGTGGATTTGCAGGATAGTCTGAAGTTTCTGCGTGAACGCGAAATAATCCACTCACTCCGTTTCCACGAGTCTGTGGAAATTTTGAAGGGGGAACGAGACCGGAAGAAAGTATTTTGAGGAAATGGGAAATGGATACCCTAAGTACATTTTCCGTTAGAACAGTTTCATGGTGTGTATTACTGTAATTATAGTGCTTCAGCATTTATGGCTTCAGATTTTAAGAAAATGAATCGGTAAAATGAAAGGCGCTCCAGTTGGAAGCGCCTTTCGCAGCGTTTATACAGATGAGCAAGCATGGTTATAAGTAACTCATCGAGAGATGATGTACTGGCAGAAGATGGCGCATCTTAATTAAGTCGAATGATGGTCAATGATGCCCCTGTCGCGCCTCCTCCGATCAGTGTAGCGGCACCTATGGCCCCGAAAAATTGTACGCTGACGGTCGTTGCGGCGGCTACGTTAACGATAACGTCATTGTTGTAAGAAGAAAGGGAGATCACAGGCGAAAGGACGGAGCCTGGAGCTTGCACGCCATTAATAAGCAAACGGCTGCTCAGAAGAAGACCGACTGTTGTGTTCAACTCATAAGCGATGTAGTAGGTTCCGGCGTTCGTCAGGGTCACTACATCATTCGTTCCGTTAATGGTAATGCCTCCGCTTAGCGTCTGAGGTGGACCTGGAAAAGTCACATTCGTTCCGCCGAGCAAAACAGCGATCAGTCCGCCCGTTGTATTCGCTACAAAAGCATTCGTGGAGGTGATGTTGATACCTGTGGCTCCGGTTACGCCCGTAGTACCAGAAACACCAGTAGCCCCTGTTACTCCGGCCCCTGTGGCCCCTGTCACCCCGGTGGCTCCCGTACCTCCGGCAGGACCTACTGGTCCGACCGCACCCGCTGAACCCGCAGGTCCTGTGGCTCCGATCAAACCCGTTGATCCGGTGGCTCCGGCTAAGCCCGCAACTCCTGTAGCTCCGGTAGCCCCAGTAGCTCCAGCGGCCCCCGCAATCCCTGCTGTTCCTGTTGCGCCGGTAGCACCTGCGGCTCCTGTCGCGCCTGTGTCCCCTGTCGGTCCGATTGGACCGCCCGCAGGCCCAGTCGGACCGGTCGATCCGGTGGGTCCGGCCAATGTGGGAGCGGCCAGCACATTTTCGAGCTTTGCTTGCAGCAGCAGCTCTTTCTTCACTGTGGTGTCCAGTACGCTTTTGACACTTTGGTCCACGGCAAGAACGTCTGCAATGGTAGCCGGTCCACCAGTCAGCCCAGGTATCGTGCCGAGCACATATTGAATTTTTTCACCCTCGGCATTGATGATGTGACTAAGTCCCAATTCCTCAAAGGCAATGGATGATAGTAACAGATTAATCGCGTCATCCCGTGTTAGGTTAATTGTGGGTGTTACATTGGGGATATTAGGAAAAGACATGTGAATCCTCCTTATAATATAAATTTGGTTTTTCTCATACGTGGTGATTCACGGGAAATGTTTGGAATGCGGAAGCAGAGGGGACAGCCATACTTTTCCGAAGGTACGCTGTCTTTTTGGAGTGCCAGACATTTGTTGCTGTACATTGGTGTTGAAGCCAGTGGGATCGCCTGAGTACATGTTGTAAACGGATTTCAATTGCTCAATCGCTTGGGGTAAATGATTCTTTTGACCCGGTGGTAACGTGGAGGCCGCATGGCCTGAATCCCACTGGAACTTTAATAATTGCAGCCAGCCCAGACTGCTGGCTTTCCTTGCTTGTTGAACCTCCGAAGGAAACTGTGAGCTTTCCAAAGAAGGAGAGGATTTGATCTGCATTTTGAGCCAATGCATCAGGTGCTGCCCATGCTCCAAAAGGTGAAGGGAGCGTTCAATCTGATGGTACAGTCTTAGGGACTCCTGATGTTCATCTTTGTACAGACGGGTGGAAGGGTCGACGGACAGGAGAAATTGCAAGCGAATGATCTGCTCGAAAAAGAGGGATGCAGCCGTCTCCAGGGCATCTATGGAAATAGAAATTTCAGACAGAACACTTCTGTATTCCCGTCGGATTCGGATGTCATCATGCAAACTGGATATAAGGGTGTTCCAATGATTTCCGACTTCCATTTGGATCAGGAGCGATATCTCCAATTGCTGGAGGGTAGAATGATTCAATTGCAACCACACGGGAGAGGAGATGTTTTCGTTTGTTTTGTCCGACAAAAAGGAGACCATTCGGCTTTGGGAATTGGCTAATGTGGCTAATCCTGTGTTGAGATGGGCTGCGGCTCGGAAAAGCTGGAGGGCGTAAGGCTCATCTGGCGGATGGCTGCTAAACCCTTTATTCTTCATCGCATTCATCAGAGTCTCTGTAGCATTCCCAATCGTCTTTTTTGCGGCATGGATTGTGATCACCACCCTTTTTCGGGCAAGACCGACCGTTGTGATCAGGATTAGAGTAGCAGTTAGACCTGCTTTCTCCATCAAGTAGTAATACGTCCTCCAGCTTGTGCTGGAGTAGAATCTGGTTATTCACCACCCCTCGTAATACTCGTTCTACACTTCGATTCAACTGCAGGATATCTTGCAGGCAAACGTCCTCGTCGTTTACGAACCGTTGTATTTTTTCACCTTCTGCATGAAGTATGCTGGACAGACCCATTTCCTCCATAGCAATAGATGCGAGTATCATATGAATGACTTCTTTTCTCGTTAGAGAGATGAGGGGATTGATGTCGGGAATACCGGGCATAGACAAGTTCAATCTCTCCCTTCACTCCGAATTTGCATCATGGCTATGGTCAGCTGCATGGAATGCCGTACCCGGTCCCCGTCTTCCTCATCCCTGTTGTAGCTGTGAGAAATACTGCTCGTTATATAAAACGCTGGGATGAGTAGGATGGTGCAGCTGGGACATACGGTGATGCAGCTTTGATTTATCAATGTCACCAATCCGGTCATAACACAGACATAATTGCAAGTGCGGAAGCCAGGTGTAATAGGACGAATTGGTTAAGGCCATCGCATCTTGTGGTTGATCGATCAGTGTAGCCTGACGGAACCAGTAAATGGCTTGAGCATATTGTTCCGCTTCAATCAACAAATTGCCAAAGGCACAGCAGAACTGGGCGCGTGGTGCATCAAGATTAAGTGTGCGAAGCAGAGCCATGCGTTGCTCCTGTTTTTGACCTTGGCGGCCGTAACAATCCGCAAGCTTAAAGCAAGCAGCAATCCGGTCCTCCATCCATCCCTGGTTCAGACTTAAATAGTGTTCGTACTGCTGTATGGCTTCTACCGTCCGTCCGTTGTCATACAGTTCATTGCCAAAATAGTAGTGATCTCGTTCAGAAAATACGGTGCCCTGCTCCCGGTGCTTGAGGTATATGTGCAAATTTCGGTCGGTGTAAGCACGTGTCTTTTTATGAGTCACTGCCATATTGCTGTGAAAGGTGCTTCCAGTCACATGCAGGAATTCGTGCACAAAGCCGATCCATCTGAAATGACGATCTCGGCGCACAATCCGGTTTCTTTTGAGTTTATGCAGCGGCTGCCCCTGTTCATCTACGGACAGCACGTAATCCATCGTAATGCTGTCATACGAGAGGGTGGCTTGCTTTTTCCAGTCGAGAAATGCCAGTCGGTCGTGCTCTTCCAGGATGTCGTCGGCATCCAGCCAGAATTGATAGTCCTGTGTTGCCTGATCAAATGCATAGTTACGGGCTGCGGAAAAATCATCGCACCATTCAAAATCGTATATCCGGGCATTGAACGATGCGGCTACCTCTTGGGTGCGGTCGGTAGAGCCAGTATCGACGATAATGATTTCATCCACCAGATCATGGACTGATTTGAGGCAGGTGTGAAGCGCTTCTTCTTCATTTTTGACAATTATACATAAGCTGATGGTTACCATGCTCTTTGTCCCTCCCAAAAAACTTGGTATAATCTCCATTTTATTAGGATGGCTTGCTCATTATGTGGGAATTTCGGTTGAACGAGTATGAGGGTATGCGTGATAATCATAAATTGAGCAGCGCTCTAATAGATTAGAAAATCAAAGTCTGATGCAAGGGGGGAAGGCATGAGCCGGCCGTTCATTTCACTGTGCATGATTGTAAAAAATGAGGCGGAACGGATGGAAGCTTGCTTGCAAAGTGCCAGAGCTGTTGTGGATGAGATCATCATTACGGATACGGGGTCCACGGATGGAACCATGGACATTTGTCGTTCCATGGGGTGTTCCGTTGATTCGCGCGAATGGGATGACAGCTTTGCAAATGCACGCAATGCGGGAATAGCACGTGCCACCGGAGAGTGGATTTTATGGCTGGATGCGGATGAGGAACTGGATCACGATGAGAGTGGACAGCTGCGAGAGTTTGTAAAGGCGATCCGTGCAGACACGGCTGCTTTGAAGGTGATGAACGAGATGGACGGTTTCGTATACAGTTGTCCGCAAATTCGTTTGTTCCGAAATGACATCGGGTATCGGTTTGTACGTGATATTCATGAAAGGCTGCAACCTCCGTCGGGAAAACAGGACACCCCAGAAGCTCCACTGCTTCCCGTGACGGTACACCATTATGGATATGCAGAGAAGGTCGTAGAGGTGAAGGAAAAGTCAAAGCGGAATATTCGGCTGCTGGAGCGGGAAAAGGCACAGGCTGGATATGACCCTTGGTGTGATTACCATTTGGCGAGTGAATACAGCCGTTTGCAGCAATGGGAGCGGGCTTATGAACTGATCAATTTGGCGATTACAGGTTTTCTGGAACAGGGAAAGCTGCCACCCGCGCTTGTCTACAAGCTAAAGTACGATACCTTAATTCGTCACGGCAGCCTGAAGGGCATATGGCCGGGAATTGACAAGGTGCTGCAACTGTACCCAGACTATGTAGATTTGTATTTTTATAAAGCGTTGTATCTGTTGGATCAGGGATTGTTGCTGGAGGCTTATTATGAGTTCGAAAAATGTACTCGCATGGGTGATAATTCATGGAAATATGTGACTTTGCAAGGAGTCGGCAGCAGCTATGCATTGTACTACATGTCCATCTGTTTGGCAAAAATGGGGCGGCCTGTGGAAGCACAGGCCACCTTGGAGGCTGCGGGAATACGTCGTTCGTTATCGGATCAGTTGTTGACCACCCAGGCTTGAAAAAGAGAGCTAGGCGGAAATATATTCGATGACGATCATTGAGCTGGTCCCTCCTGCCAGTGATAAGGTCAACCCGGATACGAGAAATTGTAAATTTCCGGGTACCGTAACCCGAAACAGCAGAGATGCGACGATTTCGCCACCTGCTAGAACTGCCGGGAAAGAGTAGCTTCCCGGGCTGGGAGTAGCTGTTCCGGTGAATGAGGGAGTGATGGTAGACAGCAGGGTCAGGGTCGCTGTGCTGAGCACCAGACTTACTTTGTAAAGACCTGCCTGGGTCAGGCCAAAAGTAGTGTTGTTGACGACGGTAATAAACGTTCCCGTAGAAGCACCCGCTGTAGCAAAGGTGATAGCGCCTCCCAGCAGGATGGTATTAGGTCCCGTATTGGTACGGCTTAGTGCGCTGGCTAAACCCCCAGAGGCCCCTGTGGGCCCCGTCGCGCCTGAGATGCCAGTGGCCCCTGTGGTCCCTGTAGCCCCCGCGGTACCCGTG
>NZ_JBITPI010000053.1:0-51817 GCF_050467745.1 Paenibacillus sp. NRS-1781 | reverse complement strand
GGGTAGCCTCCTACTCGATTCGGTTCTATTCAAACCTCACGTATTTGTATGGATAACTTCAATTTCCCTTGCTCACTTTTCTCGCTTAGATCGCCCGTGCAATTTCGTTCGCTTCGGCCACGGCATTCAGCGCTCTGCGAGCTTGAAGCGCATCTCCGATAACATGACATGGAATGTGATGCTCTCTGCAAAACTCATTTATATTCTCAAAATCCCTTGATTTGGCACCGATGGCAACTACAACAGAATCACATGGATATTCTTGAAGCTGTCCCTTGCTTTCAATCACAACTGCGTTGTCCTTAATTTCCACACATTTGGCATCCGTTAAGGTTTTCACTCCAGAAGCATAAAGATTTTCCATGACGCATATCGAACGCAGCTGCCCCAAATCCTTGGCTACTTGATCCATCATTTCTACCACTGTTATTTCGGAAGCCTGATCATGTAAATATTCGGCCACCTCCAGGCCTACCAGACCGCCGCCAACAACCACAACCTTGCCAGAAACCGTCTGCTTGCCAGCAAGAACATCATGAGAGTTTGTTACCAATGGCAAGTGGCTGCCGGGAACTTTCAATTCCATCGGAGTAGAACCAACAGCAATGATCACTTCGTCGGGCTGAAGCTCCGCAATAAGAGAAGCGGTAACAGGTGTTCCAAGCTTCACCTCTACACCTTCTCTGATGGCTTGCTCTCCCATAGACAAAGCAGCTGTCTTCATCTCTTCTTTTCTCGGTGCTTCGCCAGCAAGTGCAAACTGTCCGCCTAACGCGTCGGAAGCTTCGCATACTATCGGATGATGACCTCTGCGCTTCAGAATTATTGCTGCCTCAAGACCTGCTATCCCGCCGCCTGCAACCAAAACTTTTTTGGGGTGCTCGGTAGTGGTTAGCTTGTATTCGATTTCTCTGCCGAGTGCCGGATTTCTCAAGCAAGTGATAAATGGGATTTCCGTTGCAACAAATCCGTCATAGCAACCTTGATTGCATCCGACACACCGGACAATACTCTCTGCTTTTCCCGCTTGTGCCTTATTGCAAAATTCAGAATCAGCAAGCTGAGCACGCCCAATTACAACCATATCTGCCTTATCACTTGAGAGAATCTCATCGGCTTGAGCAGGATCATTAATTCGCCCTACAGCTACAGTAATCATGCCAGTATCCTTCCTGATTCTGGCTGCATTATCGACGTTGAAGCCTCTGGGCAGGTCGATGGGAGGAACTTCGTAAATAATGCCCGAAGAGGAAAAGTTGCCTCTGGATACATCCAATATGTCTACTCCGGCTTGCTTGGCCAGCTTGCAAAATTGGATAACCTCTTTAATGGTCAGGCCATCCTCCAAATAATCGTCATGCGCGTCAACTCGCATGAACAGCGGCATATCAGCAGGTATATTCTGACGAATAGCCTCAATGCATTCAATCAGGAACTTTGCCCGTTGCTCCAAATCCCCACCGTATTCATCCGTTCTCCGATTAAAATGGGAGCTGAGAAAGGAATGAGGGGTGTAATTATGTCCAGCGTGAAATTCGATGGTGTCAAAGCCTGCTTCTACTGCCCTTTTGGAGGCTTCTCCAAATGCTTTGACTACTTCTTGTATAGTCTCCAGGCTTGCTCCGGGGATAGTGTACTCTGTTCCCGGCACAAGTACAGGACTTGGAATAATGATCATCTGCTCAGGATCACTTCCTACAGCTAGACCTCCAAGCCAGAGTTGAATTCCTGCCTTCCCCCCCGCTTCGTGAATTGCATCCGTAAGTTTCTTCAAACCAGGAATGTATTTGTCATCCGAAATCGCAAGAAATTTCTTCGGGGAAGCAAGCTTGTAGACAGAGCATACTTCTGTAATATTTAAACCGCAGCCACCTTCAACCCTTGCTACATGATAATCAATCAACTGCTGCGTTACAAAACGGTCCTCGCTTGCCATCTTTGTTCCCATTGCCGGAAACATAACCCGATTCTTTAGTTCCAATCCTTTAATTTTGATAGGACTAAAAAGAGTGTCATATGCCATATAAATTCTCCTCCTCGATACTACTAATACCTTTTGTTTGTGATAATTTTCACAAATTTGTTTATAAACATATCAACTTGTCATTCACAATTTAAATATAAGCTGAACAGAGTATTAAATCAATATGTTTAGAACATTTTGTTTGAATTTTTTTCGTAAAAAATAGACTATCCCAGCATAGTCTATTGGTCTCACGCTTCCTGCACTCCTTAAGTTGATATCAGCGTCCTGATCAGCAGCTTGAGATATGTCATTCTATCCTTTCTTTCGACTAATAGCGTTCCTCCCAAGTCCTCATTGCCATCATACTCAGTCGGATAATTAATAGAAGAAGTAAACATTAAGTATTTATAATTGAAGCATGTTTCATCACCCGGAATAAGTTGGCGAATTAGCTCTTTCAACCGTTTCTCTATTTCCGCAGATATGTCGATAATTTTTCTTGAGACCTCATCTATGTCGGCACGCTTTTTTGAATCTCTCAAAATTACCATATTTCCTGGGAATCTCAACGAATATTCCATGATTTCATTGGCCGTCAACACCAACATTTCTTCTACCTTATAATTCTTGTTGTTCAATATAGCTAAAACGGTCAAGGTGTTCTCAATGTAAAACTCCTTGACCAACCTCAGCATTTCTTCTTTTGACCGGAAATAATAGTTAATCGCACTGACGTTTACATTGGCTTCCTTGGCTATAGTCCTAATGGGTATATCACAGGTTTTGTTCATTCCCATTAGATATAGAGCCCGATCGAGTATCCGTTCTTCTATGCTTTTAAGCTTTCTCATTTGGCACCTCTGTAAATTGTTAATCTTTAACGTATTATATCAAATCAGCTAATATTAACAATGGAGCAACAAAATTAAAGCGAAATATTAATGTTCTCTATCAAAACACATCCTCTTCGTTCATAAAAAAAACTGCTAATTAATCAGCAGTCTAAGATATTTTTTTGCAGCATCTTTTTCTCTAAATTCATATTTGTAGTCAGATATTCGAATGCTCCATCTTTTAAACCGAGCTCGGTCGCCTTTTCTCCCTCGCGATCTAATAGTTGGGAACAGTTAAACTAATATCGGCCAGTCTCTATGTAATTGTTCGATATTGCGGTGACGGCGATATCGTCATCACCGCACAACTCCACGGCTGATACAGAGAACGCAGTCCGGGAAGTTCGATGATTATTTCGCGGAATAACCTCCGTCAATCGGCAGTTCCACGCCTGTAATGTAGGAAGACTCATCCGACGCCAAGAATAGGACACCGCTGGCAATATCCTCCGGCTTGCCCAAACGTGGAAGCGGCGTCTGTGATAGGAACCATTGATTCATATTTTCGTCCTTTAACAAATCGACCGTCATTGGCGTTTCAATATATCCAGGATGGATGGAGTTCGCACGGATATTGTACTTGGCGAAATCAACCGCCGTTGCTTTGGTCAGCATACGAACGGCGCCTTTACTTGCCGTGTATGGGCCAGCTCCACTTCCGCCAGTTAATCCTGCGATGGAAGAAATATTGATGATTGAGCCGCCACCAGCCTCAATCATATGAGGAATAACATACTTCTGACCGAGGAAAATGCTCGTCACATTAATAGACATTGTCTTTTCCCAGCCTTCGACAGTCATATCCATAAATGCTGTGGCATTGGAAACCCCTGCATTGTTGACTAAAATGTCGATCTTACCGAACTTCGCAACTGTTTCGTCCACAATGCGAACCCAATCTTCTTCTGAAGCTACGTTATGCTTAAAAGCAATTGCTTCGCCCCCGCTCTTGACAATCTCGTAAGCAACCTCTTGGAGCTTGTCCTCCTGCAGGTCTGTAATGGCGACCTTCGCGCCTTCTTTGGCAAACAGCAATGCGTCCGATTTCCCCATGCCGCCAGCCGCGCCCGTAATAATTGCTACTTTGTTAGCTAATCTCATAAGCTCACCTCATTCGTCTATTATTTTAAAAAATGATAGTTTAGCTATCATTTTTCAGTATACTCGACAACATTTTGTATTGCAAATCCGTACAATGGCTACTCTCATTTCCACAATGTGCTTGCGCAAATAATCAATTCTATAGAGGTAGGATATAAATCATTTCAACCGTCATGTCCGTTGTTGCTGCCCACCCTTGGAGCCTACCTTCAATATGTGGACACCCCGAATCTTGCTGCAAAAACACTTTTTATTCATAGAAATACATTGTTCTATCGTATTAACAGAATACGTGAACTTTTCCAAATTGATCTGAGTAACGGTGATATTCGTCTGAAGCTTCAATTGACTCTTCATTTTCTAAAACCGAAAACACAGCGGGGCGAATTTAAAGATGAGAGTATAGAGGGGTAGGCAAATGCAAAAAAATATGCAGACAAAATTTCTTAATGATACTTTGTCTGCACGCTGGTATTTTTTAGCTTTTTTTTAATATACCTTTACCATTTGTCTTGTAGGAACAGATTGTACGCCTCAGCCCCTCTTCAAGGTCAATAGTGGGTTCCCAGCCTAGAATTTTGATTGCTTTATCAATGTTGGGACACCTCATTTTGGGATCGTCCTGGGTTAGCGGTTGAAACGTAATTTTGCTATTGGATTGTGTCAATTTCTTGACGAATTGAGCGATATCAAGAATAGTATGCTCCTCGGGATTACCGATGTTAATAATCTCTCCGGTAGCCTCTTCTTTTTCCATCATCAGTTGAAGCGCATGTATTGTGTCATCTATATAGCAGAAGGAACGGGTCTGGGTACCATCTCCATAAATCGTAATATCATTATCATGTAAAGCCTGATTGACGAAATTAGAGATTGCCCTTCCATCATCATTCCTTAAACCACCTGAATAGGTGTTAAAGATTCGGGCTACTTTAACCTGCACCTTATAGCGGTGAACATACTCATAGCAAATGACCTCACCCAGTCTCTTGGCTTCATCGTAACAGGCTCTGGGTCCCCATGTGTTAACGCTTCCCAGATATTCTTCGGATTGCGGGGTAACCTCAGGATCACCATAAACCTCACTAGTACTGGTAAATAAGAATTTGGATTGGTTGATTCTCGCAATTTCCAGCATATTTCGGGTTCCTACAGTATTCGCAGCTATGGTTTCAAAAGGCATTTTCTTATAAAATGCAGGCGAAGCCAACGAAGCCAAATGATAAAGCTCATCCGCCCCCTTTACCTCCTCCAAACCAAGTACCAGCTCATCCGAAACATCATGCTCGATGAGTGTTAAACGGTCATTTTTGATTACATCTCCCAGGTTACTATAATTCCCGGATAGAAAGTTATCAATGGCTAAGACCTCATGCCCCTTTTGCAGCAATTCTTTGGTTAAATGTGAACCCAGGAAGCCTGCTGCCCCAGTTACAATTATCTTTTTCAATGCACCATCTCCTGTATATTCTGCTGAGATTGCGAAAAGACAACACACAACGTATCACAGTCTCGGACAGTTACGTTTTATGCAAACGATGGTACTACTGCGCTCAAATATGTGATAGTGTAGATGAGCCATGCAAATACAGTACATTGCACTTCGAGCAGGCTGGTGACAATTGCTCTCCAAGTGAGCGCCTGATTCGATCATACGCTTCGGAATTCCACAAATCCGTCAAGGATTGGTCATGTAAATTACCGACCGAAAATTCCGAAAAGAATTTGCATGCGCTTATATTTCCGGTTGGTGTTATATCAGCACGAGTGCTGAGGGCAAGGCACCTGGTGGCACAACGCGACGTCATCGCATTTCCGCGCACAAAATCTTCGATTTCGTCAAAATCCAGTCCAGGCTGGTAGCGGATACGTGTATGCCATGTCCGGGTATTCATGCGTTTCAGGTCTTGCAGCAGTCTGTCTATATTCTCCGGTTTGATGTGATATTTGAATGCATGCCAGCTACTGCGTTCACCATCCTGAATTGGTTTCAGCCAGTTGAAGTTCTCAGTGAAAAATGTATTCATCTCGCTTGTTGTTTGGTCTGAAATATACCATGGAAAGCAAAGCAATACGAGATCAATCCCTTTATGCTCAAAAAATTCCATCAGTTCGTAAAGACGTCCAATCATATTGTCGTTAATGACGCTATGCACCGAAATCTTGCCTTGAAATCGTCCTTCCTGGCGCAGTTTCAGGAGGCGGTCAATTTGCTCCATAACCTTTTGGAACGAGCCCTTGCCCCGGATTAAATCATGCTCCTGCTCAAAGCCTTCAATGGCGATCAGAAGCTCAAGATTGGCAGAAATCCGGCATAATTCCTCCTCATATTTATGAATGAGATAGGCGTTTGTGCAAATGGTCGTTTCACGGGGGTCCTCCTCCATCATCCTCAGAATATCTCCGATATTGCGATGGAATAAAGGTTCACCACCCCACAAATATAGTCTGGAGCCAGTCTCTCTGGTTTCTTCCAGTACGCGACGGAATATATCAGGATCAAGATCCATATTCTGCTCATTTTTGTCCATATCATGATGGTAGCCCGAATCGTTCCACTGGTAGCAATGCTTACAGCGCAGGTTGCAGCGGTTGGTCAGCTTCAACGCAAGCACCTCGGGCATTGGAGTTCTATAGCCGGGATCTGTTTTTCGTTTACGGTGAGGAACAACAACGTTTTTAATCGTTCGTTTCAATACCTCAAACGCTTTGGCATCCAGCGTCACCTTGCTACTCGGTTGCATCCTTATCCCACCTTTCAATGTTCACTGGGGACAACAGGTTGTGATACGGGGCTATGCCCTGTCCGGTTTTTCGTTGTAAAATAGGCAGCAGCTCTGACAAATCGGGAAAAGTTGCTTTCGTAAATAGCGGCGATATTGCTTGTACTTTTCTCCGTTCCAAATTTCGGAGATGCTGGACTCATTCACATTCCCTAACGTCAAATCATAGAAGGCATGGCAGGAGGTTACATCGCCCCTGGCATTAATTTCTGTGCTGACCCAGGGAAACGGACAGCGCTTCTTGATTTTGGACATGGAGAACCAGTCTGCACTGAAATATTTTTGGATGTTATCTTCCGACAGTTCTTTGGGATAAGTATTCAAATACATGCCATGCTCATTGCAATAATCCGCGATTCGTCTTACCTGTTTTGCGATTTTAGCAGCATCAATGTCGGCAAATATTGCAGGATCACAAACAAATCCTTTAGACAGTGGAGCTTCTTGTACACCAAATTCTTTGCGCAGTACACCCGCATAATGATCGTGATTTTGCTGGGTAATATAAGCTTGGAGTTCAAGACTAATACAATCCAGTTTGGATATGTCCAGAGCCTCAAAAAAGAATGTTTCCAAGTGCTTATAATTGGAAGGAGTCACCACCGTACTGATGCCGATTTGCGGATAAGAGGAGCCCGTCTGAGCACGAAGCTTATACAGCTTGTCTATTCCTTTCAGTGCTTTGGAAAATACACCTTTCCCCCGCTGAGCATCATTTACCTCGCGAGGCCCGTCCAGCGAAATCCATATTCGCTCGGGCGGATACGCGACCAGCAGCTCGGCGTATTTTTCCAGCAGTGTACCGTTCGTGGGCATATGAACCTTGCTGCCTGCTTCCGTGATGGCTTTCAACACTTCCTCAATATGCGGATACAGGAGCGGCTCCCCACCGTAAAGCTCATAATAAGGCTGGGCAGGCTGGCATGTCTGAATAATATCCTTAACGACCTCAATGTCCAGCTCCTTTAGTATTTTTTTCTCGCGGTAGGGACCATTTTCGCCCCATTCATAACACATTCTGCATCGCAAATTACAGCTTTCGAGCAATTGCAGAAAAACCCATTTGGGCAATGAGGTATTCATTTTTAACGGCTCTTGAATGGCAGAGCTGGATATGCTCATGTCTGCCCCCTCCCATCCGCCACAGCCAGTTCGGCAGCATAATGGGCAGCATAGTCGGGGCTCTTGGATCTCTCGTTCAACAAATTGAAGTGCAGACGCTCCAGCACCCCGCGGTCAAATCTGAGGCTGCGCCACTCTTCAAAATCAATGCCGAAACCTTGTGCCTTCCAGATCTCTGCATTTTTTCTTTCGTGTGTACCAAAGGGCTCTAACAGCACCAATGGTGTAGTAGCCGCCAGCGAATCAATTAAGGCACCCGCACCCGGTTTACTGATAACCGCAGCGGCCGTGCGAATGATATCGTATACGCCGTGATAAGCGCCGTGTAACCGGAAATCAGGTCTCCCTTCCACCGGAACACGTGCAAAAGGCGGGAATGTCAGCTTGTCCCAAGCATCCCGCATCCATGTGCGCCACTGTGGGTCATTCATAAAATAATCTCGGTCCGAAGAAGCATGTCTAACGATATCCTCTGTCCGGTATGCGGCTATATCCAATCCATAGCCGCTCTGCTCCAGCTCTTCTGCCTTCTGTTGGTAAGTACCAATACCCCAGCCCCCTCCGTGCAGAACCAGTCTTCCGTTTCTTTCTGCATAGGCTAGCGGTTGGTGTCCAGTCACATCAATTTTAAATTTAACTGCCATACATTCTTTGTCGTACAATTCAATTTCACGGTATGGAGCAGCATAGTAGGGATTCAGCTTCTGAAGCTGCTTCCAGGAGGGTGACAAGTCCGAATCCACATGGAGCAAATCCGCCTGGATCCCGGTAACGCCGCGCTCACGCAACATATCTAGGATATGCACCCAATGTCCTGAAAGACTGATAAAATGACGACGTCCTTGCCGAATCCAGCGATCCAGCAAAGCAGCGGTGGCGTTAGGGTCGAGACTGCGCCTGATATCCGCTGGAATTCGCTGTGATCCCAGGGCTATTGCAAAGCTGGCGTGATAGGCATTTCGGCTCTCGTCGGTTTTGCTTTTCTTTTCATCAGTCATCAGACTTTCAAAAACCTCTGTCTCAACCTCGATACCAAGCGCTTTTAATTGTTGCTCAAGCAGCAAGCCGGGGATGTAAAAGCCGAGCCCGAAGCCGGAGCATAGAATGGTCACAACATCCTTCACTTGCAAGCACCTCTTCCTAAAGGCAGACCCACGCCTGCATAATAACTGCTTATATCACAATGTATCTATCATGAGGCTGAAGCTGACAAATGCCCAACAAATTCACAAAAACGGTCTATGGAGTTCAGGTGATCGAGATCAAAGCTGTCAAAATCGACCTCAATCCCAAAAGCTTCTTCAACATTTAGAATAAAACTGATGATTTGCAGGGAGTCCAGAGCCGCATCGTTCATTAAATCTGATGAACCGTTTAGCTTGTTCCTCAAAGAAGGATCCTCCTTAATGTCAGCAATAATTTCAATAATTTTTAGCTGCATAATTATTCCTCCTCTTTTTCAATACGGCAATGATATCAGTCTGGGGAACAAACAGGTTATAATTGGTCACATGAAGCTGGCGAATATATGTTATGGATTCAATTTCCAGCTCCGGAGGCAGGCACATCTTCAGGTGGCGAACAAAGCTCTCCTTGCTAAAGCGCCAGATGACGCCATCAATAGATGAATTTCCCATATATCCTTTTTTGTCAGAATGCTTTTCCTTTTCTTCCAGGACGACGGGGTCAGTAATAATGATTGTGCCGTCTTCACGCAAAAGCCGAACGCATTCAACAAATGCTTTCTTGTGATTCCGAATGTGATGAAAGCTGCGTGCAAACAAAATGGTATCGCAGGAATTTGGGCTCAGAGAAGTACGTCTGTCGATGGAAGCGTGGACAAAAGTGGAGAAGCGGCCCAGCCTCTTCCCTAAACGCAGTGAATTCAGATTCGGGTCCATATTGATCCAGCGAATATCCTTGTTCTTGTGCAGATACTTGTTAAGCAGGCCTGTACCGCAGCCAACCTGCAGCACATCACCCTGTAGCTTGGGCAGCGCCTTGTACACCAGATGCGGTACAGGAAAATTCTGTACATACATGGCCAGCTCGTAGAAAATTGGATAACGTGATTGCAGCTGTACCAGCTTGCTGGTGTAGAAAGGGTTACGTCGGCTGTTTCTTTTAAAATGCCATCTGTTCAAATAATAAACTGGACTCAGTAAAGTGAAAAATACTACAAATGCCCCAGTGACGAGCTTTACCTTCCATGCACTGGGTTCTTGAAGGACAGTTATTTTTTGTGAAGCCAATGGCTCAGTTGTATGTGAAATGTTATACCCTCCCTTCATCAATCCCTTAAATATATTACTATCACTTTTAACCATGTGAATATATGGTTGATAACGCCAATAATTTTAAGTTATGATATTATCAAACTCCTCATAAATCATTTTGCATTTGAGATATAGACGGATTGGAGGAATATTGATGGAAAACCCACCCGTTTTTAGTACAAGTTATTTTTTTCAAGGAAATGTCTCCGTTCAAACCGTGCTTGCGAAGGAAGATCCGTGCTGCATACGCCATAGCCATGAATTCTTTGAAATTGCCTATGTTTGTGAAGGGGAAGGGATTCATTACATTGAAGAGGAACGGTTTAACGTAGTACAGGGAGATTTATTCTTTATTCCTGTCGGCGTTGTCCATTGTTTTCAACCCAGGGATCTGACCGGGATACAGCCCCTGCGCATCTTGAATTGTCTGTATAAAGCTGAATTGGTGGGCTTCCCATCTAACTCAATACCAAGTCCCTTAAGTCAGTTTTTTTGTCAAGTTGCTGATTATCATCTCGAAAAGAAATGGCGTGCTTATCATGATCAGTCAGGAGAAATTGTACGTCTGTTTCAGGTATTACACACAGAAGGGCAAACCTCAGCCTGTATGTCTGATAACTCCCTGATACGGTATGGAACTTTAATACATCTCATAAAGATACTAATTGAAACAAAAGATCGGAGAGCAATTCTCACGTTTAAGAAAGAGGACTGTCCTATTCATGGAATCATTCATCATATGAGCAATAACTGCCAGAATTCCATGAGCCTTCATGAAGTAAGTCAGTCCATTGCAGTAAGTCCTCGCCACTTTCAGCGCCTGTTCAAATTACAAACAGGATGTACGTATGTCAAAATGCTGCAAAAGATCAGGATTCGAAACATCTGTTTATTTCTGAAATATACCAATTTAACGATCCAATCCATTGCATTGCTTGTTGGAATTCAGGACATGAAATATTTTTATCGGCTGTTCGCTGAAAGAGTGGGCATCACACCCGGTACATACAGATCACGGTACCGTGAAAAAAATATGCCCAGCGAGGAGGATTGGGAGCTTGCTTAATATATCGCCAGTCGGAAGAAGCATTCCGGATTCCGACAAGCTCATATGCTGTACTGACGACTGTATTGCCTCCGTCGCCAATTGGCTTGGCAGGGGTTACACATGTATGTATGCCAATACATGGGGCTTCTCCTTCCAGCCCAAAGGGACCTTGGTACAGCCATTCATGGAAAGGCTGGATTTTCCAAAACCCAGCCTGGATTATTTATCCTCCTTCCATGGCATAAAATTATCTTTTACCCAAAGACCGAAGGACAGAAAAGACGAACAGGTCCTGCTGGCATTGCTGGAGCAACAATTGACTGCGAATATGCCTGTTTTAGTGGGAATCGACGTATACGAGTGCCCGTGGTCAACAGGTTATCAAATAGTACACACCCAACACTCCTGCTTGGTTATCGGTTTGGATCGTGCAAGAAACGAAATTCAGCTTATGGATGCTTTTCATAATAAGCATTGCGAAACCTTACCTTGGAGCATTTTTCAAATAAACAGTGATTCGTATGGTGTGTTTGAAGCCATGGCCCCCTCTTACGCTCCTCATGACTGGAAGTATCTGCTGGAATACTCAATATGCAGTGGCGAGAAGCGTGCAGAATTGATGCAATCATTCCTCAATCTAGAGGCGTTCGCAGCCGCATATGCGGAAGAAGGCCTGCCGCCCTGTTCTTCTGAGCGGCTTATGCTTCCGCAAAACTTTGTGCTGATGAAATTCGAGCTTAACCGAAAGCGATACGCTTTCCTGCTGAATCAACTGTATCAATTTAGTAACCAGCGTCCGTTGCATGAAGCGGCTGTACAAATGCTGGAGATGGCTGACTGCTGGGAGGCTATACGTTTTCAAATGATCAAAATAGCCTTGGCCGGAAATAAAGAGACAGCCCGCATCAAGCTTTTAAAAACTCTACAGGATGTTATCGCAGCAGAACAACGTATCTTGGAGCAACTGGTGGAATGGTTCGAGAGAACCGTCAGAACATGACGTCATTACCCATATCTTCATACGGACCTGTTTGTTATCCTTACAGGAAGAGTGAATTTTTTTCTATCTCAGACTGGAGTGATTAGAATGTATGAGCATCACCGTAAAGCAATGGACAATTTGGTTGAACTGTTAAAGCCGAACCCATCATTTCTGGCCGTCATTACAGCAGGTTCCGTAGCCCAGAACAAGGCAAAAGAAACATCAGATGTTGATGTATACCTGCTTGTAGACGATGAGGAGTTTGAGCGGCGCAAAGCAGAGGATTTGCTCGCCTACACGAATCATGACGTTTGCGATTATCCAGAAGGCTACATAGACGGTAAAATTATAAATCTTCACTTTCTGGAAAGCGCTTCCGAGCATGGAAGTGAGCCAACACGAGCGTCATTTGTTGGCTCTAAGGCTTATTTTTCGAGAATTCCTGACTTGGATAACTTGCTGGCTCGGATTTCGGTGTATCCTGAAAAAAATCGTGAACGCGACATCAAGGATTTTTATGCACAGATATACCTGTATGCTTTCTATTTTGCAGGTGAGGCTGCCAAAAAAGACAATACTTATCTTATGTCTCATGCGGCCAGTAATCTGGTATTGTTCAGTGGTCGGGTTATTCTAACTCACAACCGTATTCTGTTCCCCTGCCACAAAGGTCTAATAGAAGCGGTTACCGGGGCGGCGGAGAAACCGGATAACTTCGTCGAGCAAGTCAACTCGCTGCTGTTAGCACCGACCTTCGAGAAATGCATGGATTTTGCCAAAATGATGCTGGCGTTCAAGGACCCCGGGATTTCCTTCGATCAGGCTATTAGCCGTTTTGTTGAAAACAATGAATGGAACTGGCTCACGCAGGAGCCTCCCCTGCAAGATCGATGAGTTGACGAAAAGCTCTAACCTGCCTCAAAGCTGGTTAGAGTTTTTTTGGGATTTTATTGCTCTCTCCGGCTTGCTATCTGAAACGGTAGTACAATTAAGCTGTGAGCAATAGATTCATAATCTTTTTGCACTAAAATAGTTGGAACTAATCTCAAAAAAAGTTATATTAGGATATATATATTATTTTTAGTATGAGAAAAAAGGAGGAATATCCTAGATGGATGTACGAAGCTGTTTGCAACAAGGATGGAAAGCGGGCTTATGTATGTTGTTGTTATGGGTATGGATGATGGGTGCTGTAACAGCTGGCCAAGCCGAAGCCCAACCGGTGTTCCCGGGAGCCGTGGGATACGGGACTGACACTCCAGCAGGCCGGGGTGGAAAGGTAATCAAGGTGACCAATCTGAACAATGACGGCCCAGGCTCATTTCGTGCGGCATTAGAAACCAAGGGACCGCGGATTATTGTATTTGAAGTCGGCGGTGTCATCAATCTAGAAAAGGTGCGTCTTGAACTGAGAGAACCCTACGTGACCATCGCAGGTCAGACGGCCCCCTCCCCTGGCATTACATTCATCAAGGGAGGCTTGCAGATCAGAACGCATGATGTGTTGATGCAACATGTCCGGTTTCGGATGGGCGACGGTGACAGCACTCAAGGTGCAGGCTTTGAGCCAGATGTGTCCACTTACGGAGCCTCCGCTTATAACATTGTCATTGACCATTGCTCCTTTTCTTGGGGAGTAGATGAGAACATGTCCTTCTCAGGTCCTCGTACCAGCGGAACCAAGGCGACTACCCACCGTGTAACACTCAGCAATAGTATTATCTCCGAGGGCCTGTATAATTCCGTTCATGAGAAGGGTCCCCATTCCATGGGCACGCTCGTTCATGATTACGTCCAAGATGTGGCAGTCATCGGAAACCTTTATGCCCATAACATGGAACGTAATCCGTGGTTCAAAGCGTTCTCGACGGGCGTAATTGTTAACAATGCCATTTATAATCCGGGAAAATGGGCTATTCGGCTCGGATTCGTGGAGAATGAATGGACGGATACGGGGATCAAACCGGAAGGCCCTAGAGTCAGTATCGTCGGTAATTACATGCGGCATGGAGTAGATACGACTAAAGGGTTAGGTATTGTCGGAACGAACAGTAAAAGCGGCTGGGCTTATCTCAAAGATAATCTTGCTTATGACCGTAATGGCAAGTCAGTCCCACTGACTTTTGGCGGAATTAAGGAACTTGACAATCCACCTGTTTGGGTTGAAGGACTTGAAGCACTAGCAGCCTCGGCAGTAGTAAAGGAGGTCACTGAGCATGCAGGAGCAAGGCCGGAGGACCGGGATGCTACAGATCAACGAATTATCTCCGATTTTCTGACTGGTCGAGGAAAGATAATTGATAGTCAGGAAGACGTAGGGGGATACCCGGCTGTTCCAGCGACCTACCGTGCTTTAAATGTACCTGACCACAGCATTGATGAATGGTTGTATCAATTTTCAGTTAAGTTGGAGTAGTCCTTAAAGCTGCTATTTTAAGACATTTCGTAAAAGTAATTAAGACATAACTCTGATGCCAATCGATTTATCACCTAGTTCTAGTTTAGTGTTGACAATCCACTTTCGGCAATAACGACTTGCATGCTACATCTTAAATAAAAAAAGCACACGGATGCCATACTAACATCCGTGTGCTACTCTGAAAATTTCATTTTCGTTTAGTTCAGTTGAACATATTATAGCTGAATCAAAAAAATAGTATGTTTTTATTCCGACAGTTCTATGGTTATCCTTTAAGCAGTATTTACAAATATCATCTTGGCCGTCGTGATCTTCCAAGCCTCGATGCATACTTTTATTTATTCACTTAGTAGGTCCGCCAATCCTCCTTATTTATTTCTTCTAATGCAGCAAGAAGATCTTCATCGGTGTAATCAGATATAACGAGACATAGAGTGTTTAGAGCAAGTGATAACAATACTTGAATTTTGCTGTCTTGTTCTTCTCCTGACACATTAGCGTTTGCTTGTTCTACATCCGACTCTTTGGAAAAACCTGCTTTAATCGAGCCTTCAATAAAACGTGGTTGAATTTCTTCCCAGTATGCAGCACCCTTCGGTGTTGCTATCAATTCTCCAATCGTGGAAAGTTCGGTCAGCTTTCCAGAAAATAATTTCACTCCATTTACGACTGTCGTTTGTTTGAGTACTTCGTCGCGCGCATTTTTGCCTATTACGATATCGTACTTTCCACTTTCGACATGCCATCCGTTTAATTCGATATTCCAATATGCAAAAGAACGTTTATCAAGTACAAAAGTAGCGGTTTTAGTCTCCCCTGGATTTAAGCTTATTTTGGCAAACCCCTTAAGCTCTTTCACTGGACGGATGATAACCCCCTTGTGAGGCGCAACATATAGCTGTATTACTTCCTTGCCTTCAACTTTACCTGTGTTAGTCACGTCCACACTAACAGTAAGTGTCTCCGTTTCGGAATCCAGCGTAGTATGACTCAGCTTAAGATTGGAATACCCAAATGTGGTATAGGACAATCCGTAACCGAACGGGAACAGCACGTCACACTTTTTTGTCTCATAATAACGGTATCCAACAAACACACCTTCACGGTATTCTACATTATCATTTTCACCGAAATAGAACAGATAGGACGGATTATCCTCCAGCTTCTTAGGGAACGTTTCTGCTAATCTTCCTGAAGGATTGACTTTACCATATAAGATATTAACAGTAGCGGCACCTACAGCATCGCCGCCAAGATAGGTTTCCACGATTCCCTTCACTTGATCTGCCCATGGCATTTCTACAGGTGATCCGTTTTGAAGAACTACAATGGTATTGGGATTAACGGCCGCAACCGCTTCGATGAGCTCATTTTGACAAGTCGGCATTCTCATATGATTACGATCATAGCCTTCTGATTCAAACGATTCCGGAAGACCCACAAACACAACCGCTACGTCAGCATTTTTCGCCGCTTCAACAGCTTCCGCCAGAAGAACTTCGTTTGTCCGTTCCTGATTGTCCTCATAGCCTTGGGCATAGGTAACCTCTGTTATTTCTGCAACAGCATCAAGTGCCGATATGACTTTGTATGAATTAATATGCGAGGAACCTCCCCCTTGATAGCGAGGGGATTTAGAATATTGACCAATAAAGGAAACCTTGCTTTCTTTGGAAATAGGTAGTACACCTTCATTTTTCAATAATACAATAGACTGCTCCGCTGCTTTTTGAGTTCGGGCAAGACTTGTTTCAAAGTCGCGTTCTTGTTTCACTTTCCCCTCTTTAACACGGTACGTGACCTCAATAATCCGTTCACAGAGTTTATCAAGCTGCTTTTCATCAAGTTCGCCAGACATAACCGCCTCTACTAGCTTATAATCATTTTTGGAGTCTGCGGGCATCGTAAGCGCAGTTCCTCCCTTGGCTGCTTCAACCCGATTGTGAACAGCTCCCCAATCCGACACAACAAAACCATTAAATTCCCATTCCTTATATAGCATATCCTCGATATACTGGGTATGCTCTGCAGCAAAAGTACCATTAATTTTGTTAAATGAAGTCATAACGGTCCAAGGCTGAGACTTTTTAATGGCGATTTCAAAATTAGTTAGGTATAGCTCTCGGAGAGTACGTTCATCAACGTTCGAGGATGAAGTCACACGTCTGTGTTCCTGTGAATTAGCGAAAAAGTGTTTTACGCTCGTTCCTATTCCCTTGCCTTGAACGCCATTTATATAAGCGGCTCCCATCTCTCCGGCCAGTAGTGGGTCCTCTGACATGTATTCAAAATTTCTGCCGCAAAGCGGCGATCTTTTGGTATTAAGTGAAGGTCCAAGAAGAACGTCAACGCCTTCTGCCAAACACTCATCTGCAAGTGCTTCCCCTACCTCTTTAGCTAGTGTAGTGTCAAAACTGGAACCGAGAAGAGAACCTGTCGGAAAGCAAGTTGCGAGTTTAGAGTTAAATAGATTCGTATCCTCACTCTGTAAAGGCTCGATTCTTAAACCATGAGGACCGTCGGCTAATTGAAGTTTCGGTACGCCGAGACGGTCAACTCCTTTCGTGAACCAATTGTCCCAGCCGGAAGTAAGTGCTGCTTTTTCCTCAAGCGTCATTCGGGATACGATCTCTTTTATTTTTTTATTTTCCAAGATAAATCCTCCTATTACAAATTATACATCACGAACCTATTTCCCTTATTCACATTCATTAGCTCCGCTGTTGATGCGAACAGTATGCGGATTACAGCCTTCAGCAGTGATCGTTACGGTGATTGTACCTTTTCCGGTCGGACGCACAACTGCTAATGCCTTGCCGTCAAAAGTTGTATGCTCATCATCGAAAAAATCTTCCTCAGAAGCGGGGTTTCCGCTACCGAATCCCTGAAGCAAGCCCGGTCCATCAACCTGGACCTTAACCTTGCGGTCGGCGGTGTTATACAGGTTCCCCTGATCGTCTATAAGGCTGATCATGACAAAAGAAAGATCGCTGTCGGAAGCTGTAATATTTGTTCGATCAGCTTCTGCTCCCAACTTGACATCACCACTTGCCGAATGAAGCGTCATCCGGCCGCTTTCTTGTCCACCAATGTAGGCTATCGCTGTAACGTCTCCTGGCTCATAGACGGTATCAAATTCTGCTTTGAAGCGGTTTGCTTCCCCTGTAGCAGCTTTCCCTACCGATTTGCCATTGACCAGTAGTTCGACTTCTTCGGCATCGGCGTACACTTCCACTTTGATCGGTTGACCCTCATGTCCGTTCCACGACCAGCTAGAAATAGAATCACTCCAGCCCCAACTTGACAGAGTAGCCTTTTTGAAATAATGCTGAGGTCTCTGAACTGCGATGTATGGAGCCTTACGAAGACCAAACACGATTTCACGGTAATACGATACCGGTCTACGATTACCAACAATATCAATGTCACCGACCCAAGCTGTAATCCAAGGATACGTGCTTTGAATATAATGTGTAGCTTCTTTTATATCATACTGAACTCTTCCGACTCCAGCTTCACCCAAGTAATCCCACCCAGCCCAAGCAAAGTCGCCGATTAGATGGTTATTTTCCTTAATAATTTTCCAGCTCTTATCAATTCTGTTGGAGAAGGTTTCACTTCCGACGATAATACGATTAGGGAATAATTCCTTATCCATGAGGTATCTTGAATCTCCATAATTGTAGCCTGCAATATCCACGCTGGCGAAAGCCTCGGCTGTTTTCATTGTACATAATTCACTGGATACGATGTTCCCCATAAGATCGCCTAAATCATTCATCATCGTGTTAATGCCACCAGCATCGTCCGCTTCGGGTTGCATTAATTCCTTCTGCTTAGCCAAATCGCTCATTACAGCAAGCATAAAATTCACAGAATTCGTTACAAATCGTGTAGAATCCAAGGACCGTATTTTCTCCGACAGCTTACGTCCCCATATCGAACCAATCGAGCTACCCGTCTCCGGAATTTCGTTACCAATCGAATACATGATGACGCTCGGGTGATTATAGTCCTTATGAACCATGGCTTCGATGTCTTTTTCCCACCAAACTGGGAAATGCAATGCATAATCGTTCTCGGTTTTGGAACTGGTCCACATATCGAAGCTCTCGTCCATAACGAGCATACCAAGACGGTCACATGCATCAAGAAGAGATTTGCTCATGGGATGATGCGAACTGCGCAGTGCATTAAAGCCTGCTTCTTTCAGAATTTCGATCCGTCTCTCTTCGGCTCTGTCAATCGTTGCTGCACCGATTACGCCATTATCATGATGGATGCAAGCTCCACGCAGCTTGATGATGTCCCCGTTGATGCATAGCCCTCGATCGGAATCCAGTGTAAGCGAACGAATCCCGAAGGACGTCGTCTCTTCATCCAACACTTCATCTCCGGCTGTAACTGTTGTTCTGCACGTATACAAATTCGGTTGATCTACGCTCCAAAGCTTCGCATCCCTTACAACCATACGCTGACGAAGTGTGGCAGATTCTCCTGCAAAAGTCGTAATTGGCGACCGATCGGACGCAACTACAGTGCCACTCGCATCGACAATTTCGCTTAATACATGCGTAGTTACGGTGTGTAAACCTTCATTTTCAATTACGGTTGCTACGCTTACTACAGCACGATCATCATGGATATCAGGTGTATCAATTTTCACACCGTCAAAGGCAGTGTGAACCAGATTACCAACGATCAGCTTGGTATTGCGATAGATACCGGCCCCCGTGTACCAACGAGAATCTTTATTTGTCTTAGCGATAACCTTGATTTCATTCTCTACCCCGTACTTGAGGAATCGGTCGGCCTTTACATAAAAATGACTATAACCAAACGGTTGCTGGTAGGCATAATCCCCATTAATATAGATCATTGCTTGGTTGTATACGCCTTCAAACTCAATCGCAACTCGCTTGTTACGATACTCGGAGGGAACGAAAAAACGTTTCTTGTATTCGTATTCCCCGTCAGGATAACAAGCAATATTGCTACTACCGTCTTTCAATCTCTCATTTTCCCACATGGAATCATGTGGAAGCGTAACCAATTTTGAAGAGGATTGATCTGTGGCAAGCTCGGAAAAATAAGTCGTTTTCGGTCCAACCGTCCAATCGGCATTAAAGGATGTTCTAATCATAAAGTGTGTCACCATCTTTTCTTTAGAATTTTAATTGTATGTCCTTTATGAAATAATAGTATCACCGAACCGCATAAGTACCTGGAACGTGCACGTATTGACGTTCGACGTACTGAATAAGCCCTAGGGTTCATATGAATACTTTGGTTCGTTGTATCATCGGTAAAACTATCAATTCTAAGCCCATTTTATTGGATCTGCCACTATATCCTCTACCACTTCACCGACTTCCGATTTGCACTTTTCCGACCATTCTATTTAAAAAACGGTCATGCAATTGCATGACCGTATAGAATACAAGATAATGTTACTTGCTTGTCTTCGCCCATTCGTTGAGTTGTCTTTGCTTCTCTGCGATGACTTTGTCCATTCCCGCCGATTTCAACTTTGCAATAAACTCCGGCAGTATTCTATCGGGATCAACACTTCCAGTTTCAAGTGGGACAGCATATTGGGAGATAACGTTTCCCACAGATGCAAATTCGGCCTTAACAGGAGTAGAGTCGAAGGAGAAACCAAGCGCTTTGGATTTAAGTGCCGACTTGTTAAATTCTTTAATTTTCCCCCATGAGTCAGGGTCTTGCTCATTAAAAATATAAGACAAAAATTGGTTACCGAACAACCATCCTGTATTTAAGTAATACCCTGAATTTTGACTATTAACGCCTTTTGGAAAATCAATGATCTTTTCGGATTTGAATACATAATGTTTTCCCTCAATCCCCCACATCAACAAGTTGGCAATCTCTTTATCTGTATACATCAGATTAAGGAATTTCATTGCTTTCTCTGGAGTTTTGGAGTTAACCGGAATTCCCCACATTACATTGGTTATCGTTGATGTTGTGGCTACCGGCTGTGAGAATGCTACAACTTCCATAGGTACGCTGCTGGTTAGCGTCTCACCTTCATATGTTTGAGGTTGGACACGGAGCAAGTATGCAAAAGCCTGTTTTGATCTGATCAAATCATATTTGGGAGTTTTATTAGTTGCGGCGTCCTTAAGGATCAACCCTTCTTCATACCATTTTCTAACCATTTGAAGCTGATTGGCATATTCTTCTGTTTCGTAAAGATTCACCAGCTTCAAATGATTATCATAACCTGGCAAAACACCGGTTAGGTCACCAAGAGAGTCATACGTTTGATAGGTTCCGAGTATAGAAGCACCTACAGCTCCCGGAACCAATGGAGCAATATCCGGTTCACCAGCTTTAACCGTTTTTAATACGCTCTCTACATCCTTTATATTCCTAATCCGTGCACCATCAATTTTGTACTTATCAGCTAGATCCTTTCGCATCGCAATACCATAAGTGGTGACCATGTCGCGTAAGGTAGGAACGCCATAAATAGAGCCCTTAACTTTTGCAGCATCCAGATAGATTGGATCCAACGCTTGGGTAATTCCTTTCCCCTGTCTTGTCAGAAGTTCGTCTAGAGGAATAAGTTGACCTTTTGATACTAATGAACTGTAGTTATAAATTGTGGGAATTAAATCAAGCTTTGCATTACTGGAGAACATTAAATTGGTTTGCTGCTGCCAATCCCCAAAGCCGATCGGTAATAGTTTAACCGTAACATTAATTTTCTTCTGGGCGATTTTGTTGATGGCATCTTGAACGAGAGAGATATCCTTCGGTGCAGCACCGAAAATTGGAAATGCGACAGTTAACTCCACTGTTCCATCTGCCTTAGTATCGGCTGATTTTGCCTTTTCAACATCATTACCGCTACAAGCGGATAATATCAGCGTGAAGACAAGAAGAGCACTTACTAAGCTCATTCTTTTTCTCATTGTTATCCCCCACTAATGGTTTTTTCGATTTCATGGTTATGTACAGTTTACTTCTACTTGTGTGGACACCTTAAATTTAAGGTGTCCACTTTTTTAGTCTACCATTACCTACACATCATAACCAACTAAATGTTTTTATCACTCCACAGTTTTGTTTACTGTTACCCTTGATGAAAACACCTTTCTTTTTATAATCATTTTCTCACCAACAATACAAAAGTCACCTTTTAATCGAATATCCTGAGATGAAGCTCCAATAAACACTTCTATCTTCCCTGGTTCCACGATCTGATCCATGTTTAAATCATGGAATGCCAGTTGTTTCATATTGACCTTAAAAGTAATTTCATTCGTTTCTTGAACATCCAGGCTAATACGAGCAAATCCAACAAGTTGTTTAACTGGTCTTACAACACTGCTTACACAATCCCTCATATACATCTGTACGACTTCATCACCTCTAAATGTTCCTACATTTTTCACCTTAAATTTCAGGCTCAATTCTCCATCGGACTGAACCGTACTGTCCAGACTCAAATCACTATATTCAAACTGTGTGTAGCTTAATCCATGACCAAATGGGTAGAGCGGTGTGTTGCTGCTAGGATCAATAAATTCGGCCCAGTCATCTATTTCGACATAGAATGGCAATCTGCTGTTATACATCGGAATTTGGCTTGCTTCTTTTACAATTGTCACTGGTAGCTTCCCGCTTGGATTTCTTTTTCCTGTAAGAATGTTGACGATTGCTTCTGCCCCGGACTGTGCAGGAAGCCATGAATACAAGACTGCTTTACTTTGTTCACTTATAGCAGGAGTTGCTAATGGTCTACCATCAATAATGATGGATATGACCGGTTTATTCAACTTGAACACTTCTTCCATCATTTCCAACTGTGGTTTCTCAAGATGAATATTGCTATTATCTTTATTTTCTCCACAGGTTGCCTCAGGATCAATCATACTTTCTTTTCCACCTAATACAGCAATCACAATATCCGCCTGTAGGACAGCCTCTTTAACTTTATCTATCCCACCATCAATGGGCTGGAGAATATTACACCCTTTTGCATGTAATACATTATCTTTTCCAAACTCTTCTTCCAAAAAGTCCTTGACGGATTTACAATTCGGATAGAATGTTTGCGTAAATTCTTCCGTCGTTTCATACACCTTATTGGATGAAGTATGCTCCCTTCGGCCTTGCTTTATTAAATTCATGATGATTTCTTTTTGTTCCGGTGTCGGTTGGTCCTCAAATTCAATGCCTAACGGTTTGAATGCGTCTTTATGTTCAGTAATGGCGCCAGCATAAGCTATTTTTAAATAGTGGTCTTCTTCGGATTTATCGAAATCACTACTTTTGGTACTTGCAGAACCAACCGATGAATATCCTCCAAAGAAGTTCGTTTTGTTGTCTGAAGATGGGCCAATAACCGCAATTTTCAATTCCTTCTTTAATGGCAATATATGATCTTCATTTTTTACCATAACAATGGATTTCTCAGCTATCTCTTGAGATAAAATCTGATTCTCTGCCTTGTTAATTTCTTCAAAGAAATCTCCAACTTCGTAAGGATTCTCGAAAAGGCCTAGCTTAAATTTGGTTTCAAGAACCCTTCTTACGGAACGATCAACATAGAACTCTTCAATCTCCCCTGAGTTTACAGCTTCAACTAAGTGCTTATAACAATAGTTATTAGGCTGCTCGACGTCCATTCCAGCCTGAAGCGCCAGAATAGCTGTTTCTTTCGGGTCTTGTGCCACCCGATATCGCGAATTAGCATGACTGATACTGCCATAATCCGCAACAACTAGTCCATTAAATCCTAATTTATCTCTGAGGACGTCTGTCAGCAACCATTTTGACGTAGACACTGCTTGGTCATTCAAGATGCCATAACTATTCATGACACCCATCAGATTGGATTCATGTATTGCCGCTTCAAACGGGAAACAATACGTGTCCAGCAGTCTTCTTTCTGCGATTTGCTGTTCTCCACCGTTCCTGCCACCTTCGGCATTTCCATAACCGACAAAGTGTTTGGCTGCAGACATCACTTCATTGTCTCCTTGGATGCCGCTAACAAAGCCCACCCCCATTTGAGCAACTAAATAAGGATCTTCTCCATAGGTTTCGCCGATTCTTCCCCACCTTGGATCTCTACCCAAGTCAAAAAGAGGAGAATGTACGGCCCTAAAACCATAGGACAGCAGTTGCCTTTTTACGACCTCACCCATTTTCCGAGCCAATTCAGGCTCCCAAGTTGAAGCCAGATTAAGAGATTGCGGAAAAGTCGTCGCTCCCGGTATCTGGGCTCCTGCTATCCCCTCATTATGAATGAGCACTGGAATGCCTAATCTTGTTTCTTCCATAAGATATTTTTGTATACTTCTTAGTTTATGAATATCTTTCTTATTATCGCCTGTTAAGGAGACATTAAGACAGCTTAGGGTGCCAATCCCGTCCTTCATACTTTCTTTCAGAGTAGCAAGACTGTCCTCTCCATCTTCTACAGTTGCACAAAATAATTGGGCTACTTTTTCCTCTAATGTCATTCTTTCAAGTAAGTCGCTGACTCTGTCATGAATCAACTTACTTGCATCTTTATAAATCATTTATAAACCTCCTACCATATTGTATCATTCATTTGCTGTACATTCGTTAATCCGGCAACGCCATGGTTACTCTATTGGACTCCGTCTTTTAGATAAATCATCCAGTATACGGGTATATTGTTTTTCCAGAGAGTAAAAGTAAAGTAAAACGGCCATAATTATATACAATACAAGCGGAACATAGATACCCATAACTATAATTATAGAATTTGCTGACTCCGTTTGCACAGCTGCTCCTTCTTGAAAATGTCCCCAGGCTAGAAGCCAGCCGATAAGCGCAGTTCCAAGGGCCGTACCTACCTTATTGCCCAGAGAATTAATACTATTGGTTAATCCAACGATCCGTTGACCATGCTTCCATTCTCCATATTCAATCGTACTGGTAATAAGCGGCATCATGACGACCATCAAGGGAATCATGGCGAACGATTGCAACGCAGATCCAATGACACCAATCGTAATGCTGTGTGGATCAATGATACGAACTACGCTACCTACAATACCTACAATTAATCCGACGACAGCTGTATTCCGTTGACCCCAACGTTTAATAATAGGGACGGAAATGGCAAACACTAAAAGATTTAGGAGAAGCGTTATTGCACCCAGGATTCCCACTAAATTTACATTACCCCAGATGTATTTGGCATAGTACATACCAGATAAGCTAGCCATGCCAAATGAGATATTAGTGAAGAATCCTAACAAAAAAGTGACCAGCCAATATTTGTTTGAAAAAAGTAATTTTGCACCTGTCAGTAGAGAAAGGGTCTTCTTGATCTCCCCTTCTTGCTTTAATTGTTCCGTGTTATATTTTTCCCTCGTAGATTTATAGGCAATAAAAATTCCGACAGATGAAATTAATCCTATTACCGAAGCTAAAAAGATCCATTCTTTTTGCCCTCCACCTAACATATTAACTACAGGAATAAAGGCAATTGTGACAACACCACCCGAAACAAATGAGGCGACGGCCCGAAATAAGCCCATTATAGAGCGATCCTCATTGCTTCTCGTTGTTAATGCCATTAAACTTGCATAAGGGATTGAAGTCGGAGTAATCACACAAATATAGAATAATAGATTCGTTATAACGATGTATGCTATTTTCCCGCCGTCGCTTATATTAGGTACAATGAACACCAGTACAGTCAATACGAACATCGGAATGGTCATCCATAATAGCCAAGGACGTGCTTGACCATGCTTGGAGCGAGTTCTGTCCACGATGTAACCCATACCGATATCGGCCGCGGAGTCAATGACCTTGGTTAATAACAGTATTGTCCCGATAAGACCTGCCGAAACACCTACAACTTCCGTGTAAAAGAACATCAATAATGACATCAACATCGTCACAGCATTTAATGAAAATTGTCCTAAAGCATCTCCAATCAACTGTCTGGTTGTTAGCTCTCGTTCCATTTTGTTTTCAGCCTTTCTGCTTAGATGCCTGGTTTATTGTAAAAGCCTTGAGATCAAGAGAGTTCAAAATCGGCTTGTTTCACGTCACGGGAATTCGATCCGATATAAACCTTGAAATCCCCTGGTTCAGCTGCAAGCTCCTTGTCCGCGTTCCAATACGCCAAATCTGCTTCAGTAATATGGAAGTGAATTTCTTGTGTTTCCCCTGCTGCTAAGGTCACCTTCTTAAACCCCTTGAGTTCTTTTACAGGACGAACCACGCTACCGTATACATCCTGAATGTACATCTGGACGATTTCCTCGCCTGATACTACTCCGGTATTTGTGACCTTAACACTGGCGATAATCGTCTCCAAAGTAGTCATCTGCTTTTGGGATAAGCGAATCTCAGAATACTCAATTGTTGTATAGCTTAGACCATAGCCAAAAGGGTAAAGAGGTTCATTGGAACCATCAATATATCTTGAAAAAAACTTGTCATTTTTATTTTTTTCTGTGACAGGTCTTCCTGTACTGAAATGGTTGTAGTACATCGGGACTTGCCCTAAATGAGTTGGAAAGCTCATCGTCAATTTGCCGGATGGATTGTATTTCCCAAAGAGTACATCGGCGATTGCATGCCCGGCTTGAGAACCCAGGAACCAAGTTTCGACAATGGCATCCATATGACGCTCAAACCAATCCAGCACAAGGGGACGCCCGTTAGTCAACACAAGTACGGTGGGCTTACCTATCCGCACAATAGCCTCTGCCAGCTCTTGCTGCACCTTCGGCAATGATATGTCCATGCGAGACGCGGCTTCACCGGACATTTCACTGCTCTCGCCAAGTGCAAGGATAATGATGTCTGCTTGTTCTGCGGCTGTAATGGCCCGCTCCAATCCTCCATCCATCGCTTCTTCTACATGGCATCCTGCTTCAATCAGCAGATTAGACCCGGAGATTCCTTGTTGTTCGATTCCTTGACGAAGTGTAACAGTTTCTTCTGTGTAGCGTGAATACTGCCACGGTCCAAGCAGGTCTGAAGTATCACCGAAAGGACCAATTATGGCTACCTTCTGATCTGTGCTTGCAATCGGGAGAACATCGTTATTTTTTAACAATACGATGGATTGCTCTGCCAAACGCCGACTTTCTTCCAAATGCTTCGCACTAAAGTGATATTCCTGTTCCTTCTCTGGACGAATGTAGCCAAACGGGTTATCCATAATTCCAATCTTATACTTCAAGGTCAGGATACGTCGTACTGCCTCATTCAATTGTTCTTCTAAAACGACATTCTGTTCAATTAAATCCGCCAACTGGTCATAAGAACGAGTTACCATCTCAATATCCAATGAAGCATCAAGAGCTTTCTTCGCCGCTTCTTTACTGTCCTTAGCGTTACCATGTGCGACAATCTCGTCAATGGCACCATAGTCGGAAAGTAATACGCCTTCAAAACCAAGCTCCTTGCGAAGCAGATCATTAAGAAGGTAGCGGTTGCCAGCTACGGGAACGCCTTGATAAATATTAAAGGAATTCATCACTGATCTGGCTCCGGCTTCTATCCCTGCTTGGAACGGAGGTAAATAGACGTTACGCAAGGTTCCTTCCGAAATGTCTACCGTATTGTAATCCCGTCCTGCCTCAGCAGCTCCGTAAGCGATGAAATGCTTTAAACAAGCGATAATTGTGTCTGGATCAGATAAATCGTTCCCTTGATAGCCTTCAACTTGTGCTTGTGCAATCAATTTCCCTAGGTAAGGGTCCTCCCCTGCGCCTTCTACGACTCGACCCCATCGTGGGTCTCTCGTAACGTCCACCATAGGACCGTGGTTGTAGTTAATACCACTGGCACTAGCTTCTTTGGCACTAATGGCACAGGCTTCTCTGATAGCTTCCATATTCCAACTGCAAGACCAGGCAAGTGGCACTGGAAAGATAGTCTGAAACCCGTGTATTACATCAAAGTTAAAAAACAATGGTATCCCATTCGGGGATTGCTCTACGGCGATTTTTTGCAGATCAAACGCACGACTGCTTCCCAGAGCTCCAAGCACAGAGCCAACTCGACCATCTGTAATCAATTTTTCCGGTGGATCGGATTCAATCTCAGACCCCAAGGAAATATTGGAGGCCATACATTGGCTCATCTGACCGATTTTTTCAGTGACAGACATTTTGCCAAGAAGCTCCTCTACAGCCTGACGTATCTCGGCATCATTCCGTTGCTTCACACCCTGCTTACGATAAGTAGCCAACTCGGCAATTAGATCGTCCGCAAGGGAGGGACCCGGTCCTTTAGCTCCTTTTATGGAGAATGCCTCCTGATAGGGAAGTTTGATTTTGCCGTAGAACTCCTGATCTTCGAAGGTAAGTTCAAATTCAATGGGTTCATCAGGTACAAGAGGAGAAGTACCATTAGCTGTTAGAACGTTTTCTTTGACTGTAATTGTATTAATTTCAATCGGCAGTGGAACAGGCTCCATTACTACAGATAATTTATAGGTCGGCTGCTTCTCAATAATAAACTGCATTTTCAATTTTGCTTCTGGTGTTTTGAGTAAAAAATGCCAAGTACCAATCATGTCAATCATCCTTTTTTTACGAATTAGCTTTTAATCAAGCCGAGTGTTGTACCTTAACGAAATACACAGCCTAGTGTAAGCGTTATCAAAATACACATAAATTAAACGGAACATCTCGCCACATCTCACTAAAACACAATTCGGGTTTGCCAGAGAATTATAAATATTCCCCTTCCACCTCTAGCCATGTAAATCATAATATAATCTTATTTTAGTAGTATGGAGTTGTTGCCTCTACTGTTTCGCCGACTTTGGAGTTGCACTTTACCGACCACATCTTCTCCTTTGCAAATTATAAAACCGGCCAGGATATCTTGGCCGGTTTTATACATCAGTTATAGACTTTTTCGCTCATTTCATCTAGTTGTTTTGCTCAGCACAAAGATGAAGTTTTAAAATTTCTTTAATTTTCGCACATTATTGGCTATTCATTTAATGGCTTGGCTTCTTCCGAGGTTTGATGACACGAATGACGAAATTCATTGGGATTCAAATTCGTATGTTTCTTGAACATTCGTGAAAAATGGGAGAAATTAGAATATCCGATATGGGATGCAACGGCACTGATGGGCATATCGGTCTTCGTGAGAAGTTTTTGAGCAAGACTCATCCGTTCTTGAAACATATACTCCGATACGGACATTCCAGTTTCTTTTTTAAAAATACGAGTCAAATAATCAGGATTTAAAAAAACATGATTGGCAATCTCTTCACGGGATAGGTCCTCTGAGATATGAAGCTTGATAAATTGGATTACTCTTTGCACCACGCTCTGGCTCTGCTCAAGAGAACGTACATATTCCTTTGCCATATTTACAATATGTTTCAACCATTCAAGCAAATTGGTCACGGAGCGGGATGCATTTGTAGCTAACTCCTGAGAGTGGGAATCTCCAAAAAGTTGATGCGCTTGGATTCCTTTTGAATGAAGGACAAAATGCAACATCTGTTGAAAATCCAAATATAATCGATTCAAAAGATCAGCATTTAAACTTTCCTTCTCGAACCCGTTTATATACTGCAATACTTCAATCAGTACCTCATCAAACGCGCCCTCCATTAACATAACCGACCACAGATCTATATTGGCAGACTTATATATGGAGGGATGGGCTTGAGGGCTAGAGAGCAAGAAAACTTTATTGTTGTAAGCAACATTGTTTTTTTCCATTTCATTGAGTTTATTTACCATTCCTAACATCTCATGACCATGAACTCTTTCTCCAACATAACAGGAAATATCACAATAAAAATATTGGCTGCATTCCTTAATATAATGCTGAAATGCTTCTTCCACATCCAATAAAAAATTTTGTTTGGCTTCCACTGATAATATGGCAAGCATTCTTCTGTTATTCAACTCAATGATCAAACCATCATGGCTAGGTCCAAGCAGGATTTCTTCTGCAGAATTTCTGAGTCCATACTCCAGTATTTTTTCCTCTCGCAGACTTAAAGGCTTGTGCCATCTCTGAATGCTTATAAGAATAGGTATAAAAAACTTCTCTTCAATGTAGGGAATATTTCGGTCTGCCGCAGCGCGACTTACGGATTTCGAGTTTGATGGGACTGTTTGATTCAGTATATCCTGCCAGAAGCGTTCGATTAGCATCGGTCGATGTTGAAACCAGAGTCGTCCTAACTGGCTGTATTGGACAATTTCTGATTCCTTAATGATCTTACCTTTCGCTTTTTCTATCACTTTTTCGAGCTTTTCAAAAGGCACTGGCTTTAGAATATAATCCAGACTTCCTAGCCGAAGGGCTTGCTTGGCGTATTTAAAATCAGCATGACAAGTCAGGAATATCGTTTCTGTTTTCGGATATTGTTCTCTTACCCACTCTGTCAATTCTAGCCCTGATGCCTGTGGCATTTCAATATCACAGAGCATGATATCAATGTGCTCTCTCTCAAACAGTTCCTTTGCTTGTTTGACGGTATAAGCAGTGAAGACTGCTGTAATTCCTAATTTATTCCAATCAATGCCTGAGCGAATTCCTTCTACCGCATGGATTTCATCATCAACAATTAATATTTGGTACATAAGTCATTTGGCCCACCCTTCTAACCTTCCTCCTCATAAGGAAGCTTGATTTCCACTACTGCTCCGTTCGGGTAGCCATTATAACACGATATTGAAGCTTCCTCACCGTATAAAAGTAATAATCTCTTCTTAACATTCCAGATCCCGATATGTTCTCCTTTCTCGTCTATCACTCGATTTCCCGAGCGAATATCAGCTAATACGTCATTTGAAAAGCCCTTCCCTGTATCGCGAATAACGACTTCAACATAAGGGCTTAAACCAGTTTCCTTTAAGTCTAGGCTTACAGATAAATGCAAAGGTTCCTCTAATGTAACACTATGCTTAATCGAATTTTCAAGAAAGGTTTGAATCAACAACGGAGGGATCTGTAAACTTTTCAAAAAGTCTGGACAATCTATTCTACATGTCAATTGATCAGGAAATCGCATTTCCTGAATCCGAATGTAATTTATCACATGCTGTAATTCTTCCTGCAAAGTAACAAAGGAAAGGTTGCTGCGAAACATGAAACGGAAATAATTAACTAAACACAAAGTCATTTCTTGAATAAGCTCATAATTCCTCACTTGTGCCAGGTTAAACAATATGTTTAATGAATTCATAAAAAAATGAGGATTGACCTGAAGTTGAAGGTGCTGTAGCTCCGCCTTCTGCTTGCTCAATTGCTCTTCATAGACATTGATTTTTAATTCCTCTATTTGCGATATCATCTTATCAAAGGTTTGATTTACCATGATAAACTCATCTGGAGCACCGTAGTTCTCTATTCTAACATTAACATGCCCTTTATTGATTTTATTCATGACTGAAATCAGACGTTTAATTGGAACTAATACTGCCCGATGGAGAAATAATAAACTCAGTGGTAATAAAGCTATGGATGCGAATGATATCCATTCAATCAAATAAGTTATCTTTGGCAAGTTTTGCAGAATCTGTTCATTTGGAATAATGGCGACCAGACTGAATTTACCCACCTGAGAAGGTTTACCCACAACCAACCAATTTTTCTTGCTTCCAGTTAAATAATATTGTTGAAATCCTCTTGAAAGATCAACCTGATCATCCTGAAGGAAATTGGCACTAACCAAAGGATCCCCTTGAGAATTAACGAGCAGCGCATGACCATTAGCTCCTAAATTAATCAAATTCATAGGACCTAGGAGGGTCTGCGCATTTACCCAAGCTCCTATATAAAGGTTACCTGATTTTATGGTACGAAGAATATAGTACGTGTTCCCGATTTTTTTAACATACCAGTTATGAGATGCCTGTTCGGAAGAATTTGCAAGCTGATTTAAATGCTGTACAAGATTTTTTTCAACCTGCATTCTTTCTGAGTAGGCAATAGAAGACTGGAAACCATCAAGTAAATCTTGACGTTCATGATTAAATACGAAAAAAGCATCAATTGATTCATTAAAAAGAATATTGTTTGATAAATATAACGAAACTTTGTATTTCGCAAGCTGATACTCATCTTCAGAGTTAGGCATACCCATGGACTGAATATCATAATTGGTTGTAGCCAGGCCGAGTATATTTTTCTCCACAACTTCCAATCGAGCATCAATCTCACCCATATATAAAGAAATCAAGTTTTTATTGGAGATTGCCACTTGGTTACGCACAACATTTATACTGTAATGATGGTTGTATATAAGCAGTGCTAGAAGCGGTACTGTAACGACAAATAATCCTACAACCAGCTTTAAACGAATAGAGTTCCAAGAAATATGTGGGAATCGTATGCCCATATGAAGTCCCCCTGTAATGTGAAAAATGCCAGTCAATTCTATTTATTATAGTTATTATTTTTTTTATATGACGGATTGTCAAGCCAAGTGCGACAGTTCTTCTAAAAAGGACTCGTGAGCAGTCTTCCAGCCCAAACATTTTCATGGTCTGTGGTTGATTGTACGATCCGTCACATAAAAAAAACCAGAGACACATCGCTTGCTGCGATGTGCCTCTGCTGAAGCCTTATAACCGACATAAATTCACTCAAGTGTGAAACCATGCGACATTTATTTTCTTTTGTTGCTATCTCGAATCAGAGCGTAAGACCGCCGTCGGCCACAATTATGGACCCCGTCATATAACTTGAGCCATCCGAGGCCATGAAAGCAACCAGTTCAGCTAGTTCTTCAGGCTCTGCATAACGCCCAATCCGCATATTCGGGAATTCTTCTGGTACATAACCGCTTTCTTGCAGTGATTGAGGAACAGCCGCTGTTAAGGTTGTAGCCACTCCCCCAGGACAGATGGCATTTATGCGAATTCCTTTTCTCACATACTCAATTGCAGCCGCTTTTGTTAAACCTGCAACTCCGTGCTTGCTTGCAGTGTAGGCAGCCAAACTGTGCTCGGCACGTATTGCAGTCGTAGATGCGGTATTGATGATATGACCGTAGCCTTGTTTCTCCATCACTTGCAGGGCATACTTCATTCCAAAGAATATCCCTTTCAGATTAACATCAATCACCCGCGAAAATTCTTCTTCCGAGATTTCATGAAAGGGTTGGAATTTTTGCAAAATACCAGCATTGTTAAATGCCACATCAATTTTCCCATAAGTTTCAATTGCTTTCTGTATATAGTTCTGAACATCCTCACTTCGGGATACGTCAGCTTGAACAAAAACGGCCTCCCCACCATTTTTACGAACAAGCTCCAGCGTTTCTTCTCCTGTAGCAGTATTGAAGTCAACCAGCACCAGCTTGGCCTTTCTTGATGCCATCAGCACTGCGCTTGCCCGGCCAATTCCGCTTCCTGCACCTGTGATGGTGATGACTTTACCCTCAAGCGAAGCATCATTTTTTCTGGAAGAAGGAGCAGCGTGGGTTTGTGGAGTTTCTTCTACTACAAACACAATTGGAGCCAAATCATTCTTAATTGCTTCTAGTGTAGAAAGGGGAATGTCCACTTGAGGAAGGGCAGCCAGCTGATCCAAAGTGAAATTGGAAGCCATCTTAAATGTTGGTTCTTTTACAAATTCAGGCAAATGTTTTTGCAGTACAGCAAACGCTTCCTCATGGTTTAATAAATTACCAATTTTAATATTTTCATTGTATGCCATTGGGCTCATCCTCCAGTAAAGTTAATATGTTTTTTTAAATGATATTTTAGCTATCATCATGATAGTAATAATATCATTTTGAGAATGAGGGTGCAACTATACCCAAAGTTATGGCCACGCAGAACACTTCCATATTGAAGAGATACTTAGATTGGAAAAGCTTCGTATCTTGCTGCAGGTTCAACTTTGCTTCGTGAGCCAGGTAAAAGTTAATCTGTGTACTTCGCTATGTTTAATACAAGCATGTTCATTGACAAGCAAGAGGCATCTTTGCTAGCATAATTGAAGCTAAATCCTGTAAGGAGGTCTTCCTCATTCAACCTAGTCAAAGACTTGAACATGAGCGCAGCAATCTGAGAATAACGCGACGTAGAAATATTATTGAAGCAGCCCAGATCGTTTTTACCCATAAAGGGTTTGAACAAGCTACGATGCAGGAAATCGCCAAGGAGGCGAGTTTGGGCGTAGCTACCATCTTCCGTTATTTCCCTAAAAAGGAGAAATTGATTGTGTCCGTAGCTTCCAGGATTGTCCAATCCGAATTTGAGGTGTTATCGGAAATTGTTAGGGGCAAAGGCAACTGTTACGACAAGCTGGACAGAATTTTCGGTGCGCTCATCTTTTTTCAGAACACAGAGCATCAACGAAACTCTAAACTTATTGAAGCATTTGAATGTTACGTTTCGATGTCAAAAGAACCTCTGGAAGATTTAGAAATCTATCAGGCACAATACAACAAACTGATCGCACTTTTCAGCGAGCTTGCCTTACTTGGAGAGCAAGACGGCTCCGTAAGGACGGACCATATGACTACCGATACCATCATTACCATGATGAACGTTTTTGGTAATTTTTCCAAGAAAATGGCCATGCTGAATGGCATTTCGGCATTTCATACCCAGGTAGAAGAGGCAGAACAGTTCAAGATCCTGAAGAAATTGTTCCTGGATCAATTAAGAGCGTAAACAACGTCTTTGTGCTTTAGATTGGCTTCAGGATATTGCGAATTCCCAGACTATGAGGACCGATGTGAGCACATATTGAACAGGACAGTGTACTTTCTCCTTTTGAGTTCATTTTTGTAAGACTGAGCTGGCTGATCGGCCTCATTTGTCTGATGGTGTGATCGCTCCAGGTCCTTCCCAACTCATGCGAAAAAGGCCAGCCAGTATTCATACTAGCTAACCTCATGAAGTAAAATTATTTTTTTCCTCACGCCTATTAAGAGAGCATTCAACGCCAATGGCTTGTCCTGTAACAAACTGTGCATCGTCAGATACTAGGAACATGACTACAGGAGCAATATCTTTTTTGGGATCACCTAATCGTTTAATCGGTTGAGGTGTCACTGCTGCGGCATATTCATCAGGGAAAGCCTTTTTCCACATCTTGGATGCCTCAGTTAATGCACCTGGTCAGATCACATTACACGTTATTTTAAATGCCCCTAGTTCAGTGGCACATACACGTGTCAATCCACGAATAGCTTCTTTTTGAGAACCATAAGCAGCAAAAGTCTCCATACCTTTAACGCCGGTTGCACTCGCAGTATTAGGTTTTTCCTGATTCTTCATTAAATTCTGCATAAGCCCTGCCTATTCCCGTCCCAGATCCTGTAACAATTGCAACTTTGTCATTTATTGAATTCTAAAATTCAACTAATATTTGCTCAGACCTCTTTATTTCAAGGAATTTGAACACTTAGATGCCACTATGATAACTCTTTGTGCCTTCTCCATATCGTGACAGAACATACCATACCATACCATACCATACCATACCATCCCTTCTTGTCCCTTGTCTTCTTAGCTTAAGGCCGAGTGACATTAGTGGTTAAATATAATTTCTGGCATTCAAATTTTTTACGAAAGATGAAAATTATCCAGTAGAATGAGCAGACCATCGGTACTTGAAGTGTTTTGCTATCTCTTCTTTAAACCTCTTTGTCTGCGATCAAACGGTAATGATCCGTTATCACTACCAATCGGCTCCCTTCTATATAAAAATCGTCTCCCGCTCTCCACGTATGGCTCTTTTTGTTCTGTCTCCGCTGGTATACATAATTGAAAGGAGATGTAGCATACGTTTTGAATCCCTTTTTTCTGCATTTCCTCAAATTGGAAGCACTCAAATAAACAAGGCAAGAATGCTTGCCCACAATATCACTCTTGGTGCGCTTTAGCTCTTTAACCTGCTCCTTCAAGTAAAACGGCGAGTAGTAGTCATCATCATCAAATTTAGCGACCAAAGAGAGTCGGTCCCTCATCATTCCAGCATTTAAACATTGCCCTAATGATATGTTTTCAGGAACTTGATATACGGTAACATGGGCAGAGCCCCTAACGCGGTTTCGGTATAACTGCAGGTTCATGCAATAATGGAAACACCATTTCTGGTCTCTTTTTTATTCAAGGGTCGCCCTCTTTTCTACTTGTTTGTCTTTCATCATATGAACAAGAATAGAATAGGGTGTGGGCTAAAAAAGAACACCTATACAATTCTCTCCTTTAGTACCATCCAAAATCTGTTTATACTGCTTTTGATGAATAAGACTACTCTTACTATTCGTTGTATCGTTATTTGTTTACATTTCCTTCTTATGCTTCCGTTTCAGCTTCTCCCATCGTAGCAATGGGGGGATCATCCCGACAATCGCAGTTAGCCAGGTAAGCAAAATCGGACGGAAACGGGCAGAGCTGCTGCTAAGTTCGCAACAGTATAGATGGCTTCTTACGGTGTGCTGAGAGACCTTAAGAGGAATATTGAAAGGATATCATTTGTAAATATAAATATTATTGTTATTATTATAAATAGAGAGATTCAGTGAAAACTGCGGTCTCTAACGATGAGTAAAGGAGTGATGATGAATGCTACACATATTAATGGTTAACTTTCCGGCAGAAGGACATGTGAACCCTACGATAGGGATTACGCAGGCTTTTGCAGCACGGGGAGATCAGGTACATTACATTACAACTGAGAAATACAAGGACAGACTCGAAGCAGTTGGAGCAACGGTTCACCTGCACCCCGATCTGATCAGGACTGCTTCCATCAACACTGCATCTCCGGACGGATTGAACGCATTTTTGAACATTCATATTCAGACTTCGCTGGACATATTGGCAATTACTCAGAAGTTATCCGAAAATATTGATTTTGACTTTGTATTCTATGATAGATTCGGAGCTGGTGAATTAGTTAGAGATTATTTGAATATCCCAGGTATTGCTTCATCACCATCCTTTTTAATTTCAAAGAATCGGATGGCTAGCAATCTCTTTAGCTCTGACGTAAAAGTGCCGTTTCAGCTTGATGAACATGCCACGACTTCACTGCATCTCATGAAAGAAAGATTCGGGGTTGCTCCCAAGCATATGGTTCAATTTATGAACAATTCAGGGGAGCTGAATGTGGTTTATACCAGCCGATATTTCCAACCGGACGGTGACCGTTTTGGTGAGGAGAACCTTTTTATCGGTCCGAGCTTCCCTGAGCGCAAAGGGGAACATTCTTTTCCTTTGGATGTATTACAAAATAACAAGGTTCTGTATATTTCGATGGGCACGGTTTTGGATCATGTTGAAGACTTTTTTAACACCTGTATTGAAGCTTTTGCCGATTTTGAAGGCATGGTTGTAATTGCAGCTGGCGAGAAAGCTGACTTTACGAAAATCAATCCGGCCCCTGAGCACTTTATTATTTCTCCTTATGTTCCCCAATTAGAGGTATTACGTCATGCAGATGTATTCATTACTCATGGTGGAATGAACAGCGTGAATGAAGGGATTCACTTCAATGTTCCCTTGGTCGTACTGCCCCAGGACAAGGATCAGCCGTTGGTCGCGCAGCGGTTAACGGAACTTCAAGCTGGCTATCGAATAACCAAAGAGCATATCAATGCACATTCGTTAAGAGAGGCCGTACATGAAGTGACATCGAACGCAGCGTATAAAAAAGGCATACAAAAAATAAATGATAGCTTCCAGCAATCCGGCGGTACAGAAGAAGCCCTCGCAAAAATTGATGCTTATCTTCAAAAAGAACTCGCGTAAATCGCGGGCTTTCATACAAAAAAGAGAAACCCTACGTCATGGAAATGACCGGGTTTCTCGACAAGTTGAGTTCCAAATTTTTTATTTTGAAATTGTTTTCACAGAAGCAGTTATTTTGTAATCGTGATTTGTTTGGATAGAGCATTATAGTTCACCTGATAGCCCGAAAGCTCGCTAATGACCCGTAATGGAACGAGCGTGTGCCCGTTAATAATAACCGGAGCTGTGATGTTCGTCGAGTAATTCCGAGAGTTGTTTAACTCGTACACTGCAAGGGTCGAATTCTTGACTTGAAGCACCACTTGTTTGCCATCGGTAAGGCGATTCATGATAATCTTTTTGGTCGCTTTATCATAGTTCACTTGGTAACCCACTCGTTCACCGATAAAGCGCAACGGGACCATCGTTACCCCATTTATTACTCGTGGTGCCTGAGCCATCATCGTAGTACGACCATCGACATAAGCCGATGTAGATCCTGGTGTCAGGGTGAATGAAGTTGAATATGAGGAAAACGCATTGTTAGAGTTTGAAGACGCTGTGCCAGAAGTCGATGTAGTTGAGCTTGTCCCGGTCGATGAACTACTGGTACCAATCGCTCTATTGCGAATAATTTCCAGCCGATCCAGAAGATCGCTTTTACGTGTCCCGCTCGGCAGATCACTGATTGCGTCCCTGGCAGAGCGCCAGTCGGAGGCATTCAGACTGTTTTCCGCAATTCGCATCAAATCTCTTGCTTTCTCATAGTTCGATGAGCTAGATGATGACGAGGAATAGCTATAACTATCTGCACGTTCTGAGATCTTTACACCGCTTGATTCCCTTCCACTTCTATTGACGCTTGTGACCCTAATCTCATACCAGCGTCCTTCACGTAAATCCGTAATTTTGTAGGATTCAGAGGATGTAGTGCCCCTATAATCACCATCAACATATATTTTCACTTTTTCGGCCTGACTCGGCATATCGTAAGTAATTTTGATCCAGGTATCACTCTTGCTATCTACTTCAAGATTGGATACTTCCGACGAATTAGAGGACGTGCTGTTCGTTGTTGCAGTCAGCCTCACACCAGAGGACAATGCACCTGTGCTTCGCTTGGACTTGATCATAAACGTATATGTCTGGCTTGCCGAAAGATTGTTGAATGTATAGGATGTTCCCGTTGAATCGGTTACCAGCTGTCCGTCCTTATACAGACTGACCGTATTGATTCCGCTGGGCCTCGTCCAGGAAACAGTAGCGCTATAGTTATTAACTGATGTCACAGAAGCTCCTGTTACTTCTGGCACTGTATCGACGGTGAGCGCTGTAGTCGTAACCGGAATACTGACCCCTCCAGATATATTGCCGGATTTGTCCACTGTTTTAACTGTTACTTTATAGTTTGTCGAAGCAATCAATCCACTGAACGTATAGGACGTCCCTGTAGTTCGCTGCACCTCTTTGTCATTTAAATAGATAATGGCTTGGCTCAGGTCAGCATCCTTCGGTAATATATAATTCACAGTAAAAGTGTTGTAGCCCACATTCGCCGCTGTCAGCCCGCTTACCTCTCCTGGTGGTGTCTTGTCCACAGGAGCATCAACGGAAGCTGTTTTAGTCTGTATTATATTACCTTGAGATTCACTCCCACTCTTACCCACTGTCTTTACTCGGAAGGTATATGTCGTATTCGGCTGTAAGCCGCTCAGTGTATAAGAGTTACTTAGAATGTTATCTACATACACGTCGTTGCTGACACCGATCACCTTTACATGGTCAAAATTGATGTCAGACGGGTTGGTCCAAGACAAATTCACCCTTGTTGTATCTAACGGGGCCGCTGTCAGATTGTTCACCTCTGCTGGTGCAATACTCAGAGCAGCGAATTGGCTCGCCACCGCATCCGTCCCTCCCCAGATACCATATCCCGTATTTAAAATCAGTGTAGCCGTTGCGAACGGAGCCATCCATTGGCGCAAACGCTTCTTATTCATGATCTATGCTCTCCTTGATAACAATATGTATTTGTCTAACCCGTAAGCAAGCTTACAAAAATCTACTGCTGCAATACACCATTGGCAATATATGGTGTGAGCAGTAGGTGTCCATTTAATAGTTATCGGAATACTTATAGGAAATGTTTAGATCGTATGATTTATGCTTGATTTCAGAATATCCGATCTAGCGGGCGCACCCTACCGTACTGGCGCACATCGTCCGGCGTTATAGCAAACAGCATATTAAGCAGCTCGATCTGAAGTCGCTCCCGCACCCACGGGATCTAACAGCACGGGTACCCCATCCACAATCATAGACTCTACGAGTTCTTCATTCAACGTACCGATGTTAAGTACAAGCGCCCCCGCAATCCGGGCCATATCTGCGACTTCCTCTTTGGCGTGTGCCATAACTGGTGAAGCGCCGAGCGCGAGCAGTCCGTTCGCTGTGAAATTAGTGACGACCATATTGGTTATATTGTGAATGAGCGGATTCGTATCCCGCATATTATGTAGCAACAACGCCATTGTATCTAACACAAAAAACAACCTTCTTTCTTCAGGAGCCTGTGAAAGACTGTTGGCTTATACATATGTATGCACTTATATCCCTACGCTGGCATTATCCAACAGGTTCACACGGTCTACGACGGTTTAGTCGTACTCTCAGACTGCTTCCACAGGCTCCCGTTATATTTTTAAAAAATCGTGTTTATTTTAATCGAAATTTAGGCGCTTATGTCCAGTATTCCTTATGTATAGAGGGCAATAATTTTTGAAATAATATTGCCCTAAGAAAAAAAATTATGCTTCTGCATACCATAAGCGTTTTTTGCTTCGGATCAAGCTCGTGTTGTCTTTCCAGCAATTGACCGAAAATGACCTCCTTAACGGCTTTTTACGAGAAGCTGAATCGCTTCCTTAACAAGTTTATCTGTATCTCCACCAGCTTCTTGCTCTTCCAATATACAACGTTGCAGATTCTCTGCCACGATTTGGGCAATCGCTTTATCTGATGCGTTGCGTACGGCAGATAACTGGCTTACTACGTCCTTGCAGGACTGTCCTTCATCCATTAAACGAAGCACCCCTCGCACCTGACCCTCAATTCTTCTCAGGCGCGTTTTCAGTTCATCACTATAATTGTAATCCATAAGGTATAGACTCCTTTTTGATTTAATCATATACATGTATAGGTATATTATAAACCAAAAAAATAATTAGGACACCCTAAATGAATAGATTTACCTTGCCCTGCGAAGCATCCCCCAGGTAGGCAGCTACTCCGGCATATTCCAAACCGTCCATCAGCTCTCCCTGTTGCAGTCCTAGCAGATCCATGGTCATAGTACAGGCCACCAGCTTGATCCCCTGCTCTTGCGCCAGCTCAATAAGCTGAGGAAGGGAAAGCGCATTATGCTTTTTCATGACATGCTTGATCATCTGCGGTCCGAGTCCTGCAAAATTCATGTTGGATAATGCAAGCTTTTGGGGTCCGCGCGGCATCATCCAACCAAAGGCTTTTTCGAGTAGTCCCTTATTCGTGCGTACGAGTTCCTCCTTACGCAGCGTATTTAGCCCCCAAAACGTAAAGAAGATGGTCACTTCATGGTCGTAAGCTGCCGCACCATTCGCGATAATAAATGCAGCGATAGCCTTATCCAGCTCCCCGCTGAATAATACGATGGTTGTTTTTTGCTGAGTATGTTCCTGATTCATCCTGTATGCTCCTTTTCACTACAACTTTCTTATTTAAACTCCTAATATGGAACTCCAAATCTTAATGGCAGTAAGAAGGATCAATACCACTAAACTGTATCGCAAAATAACTGGATTGATTTTCGCACTCCATTTGGAACCCAGAGGTGCGCCGATCAAACTCCCCAATACCGTAAAAGTAGTTACGATAACCGGAATATGGCCCGTTGATATTTTGCCAATCACACCGCCAATGGCGGAAATGAACACAATAGCGAGTGAGGATGCAATGGTCGTTCGGGTAGGAATCTTGAGCACGGTTAACATAATGGGAATTAAAATGAATGCCCCTCCTGCCCCTACGACGCCTGATACGATACCGACCAAAAAGGCGGACCCCACCGCGATCCATTTGTTAAACGTAATTTCGCTTGTGGATTGTTCGGATCTCCCTTTATTTGGTATAAGCATGAGTACGACGGCGATCATCGCCAGCACCCCGTAAATGATATTGATCACCTGTTCATCCAGAAAATGAGACACCATTCCGCCGATCAGACTTCCAAGCATAATGCTTGTGCCCATATACAAGACAAGTCCCTTATGCACAAGGGGAGGCTCGTCTTTTTTACTGCGAAAGGCTAATACCCCCGCCAATGAAGCAAAGAAGACCTGAAACATGCTAATCGTGGACACTTCTTGCGCCGAAAAATGCGCTACATCCAAGCCAGTCGGGACAAAAAGCAATAACGGATAATTGATAATGGCTCCGCCTATACCCAGCAAACCGGAAAAGAATGATCCGATCAGACCCAGAAGCACCATAACTCCATACAGAAATATATCCATCATGCACCTACTTTAGTTGTCATGTATGGCACAGCGGTTAGGCCCCATTTCCATGTCTTGTTGTTCTTCTTCCGTTGGTGTTATTTTCCCCATGCCCAATCCTCCGCTTTCCCCGCCAAATCAGGACGGCCAATGGATTGAATGAACAAAATGTCTCCGGTCAGCAGAAATTGCTGATCCACAATGAGGGATGTGCTGCCGATGGTATGACCAGGAGAGTACACTGGCTGGATGTTAATCGTTGTGTTACCAACCGTAATGGCATGGCCATCTTCCAGTTTGGCATAATCAAAAGTCAGCTCTTCAGCGTCTTTGGATGGTAGCCAGTAGGTTGCCCCTACGCTCTCTGCCAGCTTTTTGCCTCCCGAGATATGATCTGCATGTAGATGAGTGTCTATTGTATGTGTGATTTGGGCTCCTTTTTCGCGGGCAAATTGTTCGAAAACATCCGTCATCCGCAGTGTATCCACGACAGCCGCTTCTCCTTCGGAAATGATCATGTAGGAAAGACAGCCTTTGCCGATTCGAACGAATTGAAATAGTTCTCCGCCATTCTGGAGTTCAGCGACTTTGACAGGCTCCAGATATTCACTCCAGCTTTTCATCCCTCCTTGAAGGTAAAATAGTTGGGTCCGGCCGGCTGCAACCAACTGTTCTGCGACAAATATAGAAGACCCTTCCTTGGCGCAGATGACTAGTACTGGTTCATTATCCGGAATTTGCTCCAGTACATGGTCAACGTCATCCAGTAAATCGAAATACGGAAGGTTGATAATCTCAATCTGTTCGCCCTCCACCTTCCAATTGTTAAAATCACTTTCGTTACGGACATCTACGATAAAGAGATGTTCATTATTTAAAATGATTTTAGTCAATTCCTGCGCTGTCATGGCGCTGATTCCTGTTGTCGTAGTCATATGGTTTTGCTCCCCTCAGTCGCACCTGTCCATGCGGATATGCCTAAAAGCACATTTTTGACGTTTTGGGCGCCTTTGGCTGCTAATTGCTGGCAGGCCAGATCACTACGGATTCCAGTTCGGCAAATCACTACGATTTCGCCATCTACATTTAGCTCACCGAGTCTGCTTTCCAGTTCTCCAAGAGGAATGGATTTTGAGCCAGGGATACGTTTGAAAGCAAATTCCGCGGGTTCACGGACATCCAGCAACGTTATTTTCTCGTTTGCGGATAGTTTCGTCTGCAATTCTTCGTGGCTTATTGTCCATGGAAAGGTCTGTTCTTGCTTCGTTTCATCGGGATTGGATTTACGTAAATAATGCTGCATGACATCTCCCGATTGAAGAGTGCCCAAATATTGATGTCCGGTGTTTTGGGCCCAACTCTGTAAATCGGCTAATGAGCCTTTGTCCGTGGCTTGAATTTCAATAACCTGCCCGGCATTGAGCTCATTCATAGCTTTTTTCGTTTTGACAATGGGCATGGGACAAGCAAGTCCTTTACAATCCAGAATTTGATCTGCTTGGATATTAATTGATGACATTGTACATACCTCCGCTTATTTTTTTGAGGGGAATGTAATCTAATTTCTATTATACGTATACCCCTATGGGTATTAGAATAGCGAATAACATACTATTTGTCAACCTAGGCCATGCATGATCCCAGCGAGCATGAAAATGTAATAGTAATTGCTCAGACAAATAAGTCGCCTCCAGGATGGTTACGGAAGCGACTCTTATTTATTATCCAATTATGGTGTCATCGAGTTAAAATACAATCTGACATAGTTGATTTTTTGTGTTTTTGTCTGATAAGAAAATACTAGATACTGATCCAGCCCGGAAGCATTTTTGATCGTATAACTGGCTTCAGCGGTACTGGGTACGTCTTTGGAGGTATAATTCGTTTCGGTCGGCTTACCCAGTTCTTTAAAGACTTGGTTGATGAGCAGCTTTGTATAAGATGGATCGGATGATGTAATCTCCGTAACTTTATCGCTTCCATCCAATACAATTTCCGTATGATGCTTGGCATAGCTCCGCAGATGGCCAGTAGAGCCTGACTCGGATTTACCCCACAGCTCGAACAAAAGATCACTGCCCGTTCCCAAACCAAGACCCTTGGGCAAATTCGGAAGCGTCCCCTGCTTGGCTTCATTGAGTATGCTTGCTGAGAAACTGTGTTTGTTATTAGTTAGGGCATTGGATGGCGCTGCACTGCTGGCAGATGACTGACGGGCCGAAGCTGAGCCTTGCTCAGACCCCTTTCCGGTATCTTTGGAATCTGCTGCACTCTTACTATTATCGTCCGTTTGCTGAACCGCAGAATCAGTAGATGGTGCAACCGCACCTTCCGTAATTGGAGCAGTTGATTTTGCTTCTCCGCTATTACCGCATCCGGTGATGGCAGCGAAACTTATAGCCATCAAAGCGGTAGCTGTGATTAGCTTATAGGGCAGCTTTTTTGGTTCATGTGGTTGATATGAATGTTTCATCATGAGATCACTCTTTCCTTGTTTCAATGAGGTACAAACCAAGTGTAACCGAACCACATTTCCAGAATACCTCTACTTATTTCCAACTTGTAAACAAGGACATTGAGGATCATCCAACATACACTATTTGCGATCGTACGATCCTAGCTGTTGTTTAGAAAAAGGGTAGGGAGAATTACTGTTTTTCAACCATATATTCCCTTTTATTATGAATATATATACAGCAAGAGTAAAGTAGATCGTCCCCCAGATCCAGTCTGTTAGGGTCGGTGCATTGTACTTCACTATATCGTGAATGTACCAGATTCCAACTGGAACATGCAGGAATACTGCCGTAAACAAGCCAGGGTTATATAAGGTTTTTGCTTTTATATTCACAATGCCGTGCCAGACTACCTGGAAAAAGCCCATAAAAACAGGTGCGAGTCCAAGCCATATCACGTGTGGAAATAATACCGGAAGTAAATAAAACACATAGGCAATCACCACATTAATAATCATGGCTGATTGGGTGTTTAAGGGGTAGCGATCCGGGGCTTCACTTTTAAACATGACGTTGTTAAACAAACCGGCAAAATATCCAGGCCAGCGATACTCCTCAAATTGATGAAAAAGGATGGCAACAAAGCTTAACCATAGCATTCCCGTTATATCCGAAAAAATGGCTCTGTTCATAAATAAACCAAAACATACGACCACACCGATGATCGCCCCTGCGTCCTGCCAGTATTTTCTCAGAAGATTCATAGTATTCACTCCAGTCATTTATTATTTGAGCATTTTGCAAAATCCTCATTTATCAAAATATCTATCAAACAACAGGTTTAATTGTTCCTCGATTGAAGGCATTTCCACAGCCGTTCCAGATTCAAGAATCGGGCTCATTAATGCGGGAAGAAAAATAGCCCCGAATATTTGCAGCATCATCGCTAGCAATCGTTCTGGCTGTTGCTCACCAGTAAGCTCCTTGATCGTACTTTGCACCTTGGGGAATCCCATCATGTTTAAAAACCTTCCGTATTCCTGTTGGGATGCGAAGGGCGTGCTGCCCATGACAATGACGCGTGAGAGAAGCTCCGGGTATTGCCGAATGACCTGTAAATAATCAAACAAAAATTGTTTCAGTCGATCTTGGGGTGGGATCGCTGTATGGTCCAAAATAGAAAAGGTGTGCTGAAATCCACTTAATATCACCTCAATGGCTTCACTGAGCAGATTTTCCTTAGAGCCAAAATAGTAATTAACCAGAGAAATATTGGTGGTCGACAGGTCGGCAATTTTCCTGATTGTAACGGCCTCGAAGCCTTCCTTTTTAATGAATTCAAGCGCAGCGTGTAATATTTTTTCCTTGGTTTGTTGTTTTTTGTCTGCATGATTCATGGTTATCCTCCTCTTAACTAGTCCATTCAAAGTAGATTGAATAGGCCAGAATTATAAAACTAAAACAATATTTTAAACATAGTTTAAATTTATGTTTGAACTCAGTTTAGCACTTTATATTTTGCAATACAAGCGCAGTTTGATATTTAGCATATACAAAAACCCGCAAACGAATAAGATCGCTTGCGGGTTGCTTTAATCGAGATTGAGAATAGGTTTAAATCGCCCAATTTCCTTTGCGGAACACAGCCTCTGTACTGCCGTCTTGTAGCTCGCCGTCAATATCCAGCTCAGCCGAGCCGATCATAAAGTCAACATGGGTCAGGCTGACATTGGCACCGTTCTGGAGCTGCTCTTCCCGGTTCATTTGTGTTCCTTTTTCGAGGTTAAACGGATACGCACTGCCGAGCGCCAAGTGACAGGAGGCATTTTCATCAATCCCTGTGTTGTAAAAGATCCGATTGAGATTGGAAATCGGTGAATCGTGCGGCACCAGCGCAACTTCACCCAAATAGCTGGCCCCTTCATCCGTAGCCAACAAATTCGTCAAATGCTGCTCACCGGATTCTGCTGTATATTTGGTAACTTTGCCATCCTTAAAGGTAAATGTGATGCGATCCACCAGCTGTCCGTTCAAATTTAACGGCATCGTGCTGGTGACATAACCATTTACACCTGTACGTTTAGGCATTGTGAACACTTCTTCTGTCGGCATATTAGCCACGGTATAAATTCCTTGGGCGTTTTCACCACCGCCTCCGCGCCAAATGTGTCTTTCGGCCAGTTCGATTCTCAAATCTGTTCCGGGTGCGCGATAGTGTAGACTTTTATAGTTTTTATGATTCAGCTTATTTTGTAGCTGTTTGAGATTATTTAGATGGCCCTGCCAATTTTGAATAGGATCAGAGCCGTCTACACGATTCATTTGGAAGATTGTATCCCACATGACTCGAATGCGGTCCTTCTCTGCTACATCGGCAAATACTTTATCGGCCCAAGCCTTCGTCGGTGCTTTAATCAAACACCAGCTAATCTTAGCATTCCGCGTATAGTGAGCATAGCCTTCTCTCGCCGTAGCCGCCGCCTTTGTCGCACGAGAAACGTGTTGCGGATCAATGCCTTGGTACAGATCAGGGTTCGGCACCTTAATCGTTAGCGTGGCTCCACCCTCTTCGGCGAATTTCTCCATCATTTCTGCCTTCCAAGCTGGATAGTAATCAAAGCTGGCTTCGTCACCATGCTCAAAACGGCTGCGCGTAATCTGATCGTCCTCGAACTCCACCTGCACATATTTGGCCCCTGCTTCATAGGCTTTGCTAACAATCAGCCGCGTAAATTCGACGGTTTCCAGTGGTGCAGTGACCAAAAACACCTGTCCGGGCTGGATGTTGACCCCTACTTTTACGACAAGCTCTGCATATTGCTCCAGCAATGCTTCAAATGAACTCATTTTCCCACGCTCCTGTTCCGCATTTCATGATATTTACAATCTACAATTACAGTACAGACTGCTTCTCCAGTTCACGCAGCTCCACTCTTCTTATCTTACCCGAGCTGGTTTTGGGAAGCTCCTGAATAAACTCTATTTTTCGTGGATACTTGTAAGGTGCTGTCGATGCTTTTACATGATGTTGCAGTTCCTTCACCAACTCCGGTGATCCTTCTACTCCGGCTTTGAGTACAACGTAGGCTTTTACAATATGTCCCCGGATTTCGTCAGGACTGGCTACGGCAGCACACTCCTGTACAGAGTCATGCTTCATGAGCGCTTCCTCCACTTCGAAGGGACCGATGGTATAACCGGAGCTAATAATGATGTCGTCACCGCGTCCTTCAAACCAGAAGTATCCATCCTCGTCCTTGCGCGCCCGGTCTCCTGTAACAAAATAGTCTCCATGGACACTGACCCCTTTGCGCTCTGGATCCAGGTAATACGTATGGAATAATGCCGGCAGATCAGCACGCACTGCAATATCGCCCACTTGGCCCGGAGCCAGCGGAACACCGTCCTCGTCTACGATCTCAACCAGTCCTGGCGCAATGGATTTTCCCATTGAACCTGTGCGCAAAGGTGCGTCCTTCAAATTACCGATAATCAAAGTGCTTTCCGTCTGGCCGTAACCGTCACGAATCGTAATGTTGAACTGATCCTGAAACTTGTTAATGACCTCCTGATTAAGAGGTTCTCCCGCAGAAACTGCGCTGCGCAATTGGGACAGATCATATTGATCCAGACCGTCTGCTTTCGCCATAATCCGGTATTCCGTCGGGGTACAGCACAACACTTGAATTCCGTACTGCTGCATGAGCTGTAAATATCGACCCGGACGAAACGAACCATGATATACGAATCCAGTCGCTCCATTGCCCAGTACGGATAAAAACGGACTCCAAATCCATTTTTGCCAGCCTGGCGCAGCTGTAGCCCATACCGTATCCGAGGCTTGGATATCCAGCCATGGGGATGTAATTCGCAGATGGGCATATCCCCAGCCGTGGCTATGTACGACACCCTTTGGGTTTCCTGTGGTCCCGGAGGTATAGGCCAGAATTGCCATGTCATCCCGGTGTGTTTTCACAGCTTCAAAGGTATCTTCCTGTCCTGCCATCAGCTCATTCAGCGCCAGCCAACCGGGTTCGGCTACCGTGTCGTCGCTGGAAACCGCGATACGGTAATCTAGGGAAGGCAAATCCCCGTCTACTTTGTTCACCTCACCAGTAACTCCGGTCCAAGCAATCACCCCGCGCGCTTCCGAATGGCGAAGTCGATAGGCAATATCCTTGGCCCGCAGCATTTCGGAAGAAGGAATGACGGCAAGTCCCAGCTTTAAGCATGCCAGGTAAATCACATACGCAATAATGCGACGTGGTACTATGACCAGAACCCGGTCTCCTTTGTTAAATCCCAGCCCTGCGAGCCCTCCTGCCAGTCGATTAGCCTTTTTGAGCAGCTCACCATAGGTAATTTCCTCGTAGTCTCCTGTTTCGCTTAACCACTTGATTGCTGCTTTGCCAGCGTCATGGTGCTCCATTTCCGCAGTCATATTGTAATATTCAGGCGCAAGCCATTGCTGTTGATCTGTCAAATTGTACATTCCCCTTTATACATAAGATGAAAGCTACGATATAATCTTATTATAACACGTCCTAGTACCAGGTTCTAAATCCAGAATTATTTTTTTGGAAAAACAAAGTCCGTAGAAGCGAACGACAAAAAGAAAGAGCCTGGTTTCAGACTCCTTCTCTCTGCTGCTATAGAGCTTTTAAAACTGAAGCTCCACTAATGTAGAAGCCACTTCTTGTCCGTTTACCAGCAGTATAATACGGTGTGCGCCCGGATAATGTCGGCGGGTCGTCAGTTCTGCAAAACGGTGTGTCCGCATACCTGCAAGACGAGTTCCTCCGGGAACGGTTTTGTCGGAAAGCAGAAATAATTTACGCGAGACTTGTCCTCTTGCCTTTACAAAGTCGATGCCATATTGGATGCGAACTCGCACCGGGTCTCCTTCCCGAAGTTGAAGCGCGTAGCTCAGCTCACAGCTATCCCCGAGCTTCAACACAGCCGGATCGGCGGTAAAAGATGCTTCCGTGACTAACGGGGACTCGTTCGTTTCTTCGGCATAGCCAAACAGCGCCATTACCTCGGGGCTGGACTTGCGAATCAGAGATCTACAGCCGTGACGTACGATCCAGTCGGTGTCGGGATGCGAGCCTTTCCAGCGTTGAGCTGTTGCAATGACCGTTTCGGGATGGTCCTTGGCGATGTCGTTCAGGTTGTTGGCTACACTTTTACGTACATACAGTGAGGGATCGGCTTTCAACAGCTCCAGCAAGGCCAATACCGGAGCAGGATCGCGCTTAAATATAGGTAACGCTTGCCCCCACGGCAGCCGTGGACGACAGCCTTCGCTGGCAAGACGGCGAACGTGCTCGCTCGGGTGCCCCGCCCAGACCGTCATCTGGCGCATCATTCGTTCCGGTTCACGCAGCAGGAAGGGTCTCACGGCAAACTCCGCAGATGACTTCCGGGTGAAACGCTCCAGTGCTTCCATGGAAAGCGTCCAGTGTTCTTCTCCCTGTCCATACACCTCCACAAAATCCGGAAAGAATAGGTACGGGAAACCCCTGCAATGCTCGTCAATGGCAAAAAGGATAGCCAAGGCATCTTCATAACGACTTGGCAAGAACGTTCCCAATGTTAGCGAAATCCGACGCATCCGGGCTTTTAGCTCCAGCTCATTCCACGTCTGGTCCATGACTTGATGGATAAATCCCTGGGTATCAAATGAGCTATACGCCGTTTGTACTCTTTCACCGAACAGGCGAAGAAAATCCTCTGTGTACATATTTTTTAAAGGTTCAGCCATCTTGTATCTCCTTTTGTGTCTGAATATAAACGATAGATTCATACCTTCGTCTATGATAACCATAAACGACGCTCCAACACCAGCACCAAAATGATCTGCCTCGACGTGGCGAAGCTAGGCATACTAAAAATGCCAGGCCCTGTGATAAGGACCTGACATTTTGCATGCGTGGCTTATGAATTGCGGGGAAGCACTCCCAGGGTGAAAAGTTTCTCATTCAGTTCTTGGGTGGTCTTATTTATTGAGAGTCACTTCGTTCCGAGACAGAGGCAAACCAGAGTTGCTTTTGATCCGGAGTCAGCGCAATAACGGTTTCTGGAACGCCCACTGCTTCAGCCTCTGGAGGTACGGTTACAGGTAAAGATTGCTTGCCCGGACCCGGGCCGTTCCCATTCGGGGGCGTGTCCGGTAAAAATCCCCCTTTGCGCAGCTCGTTCACGCTATCCTTGACCGCTTGTACAATTCGCCCAATATCTTCCTCCGTATGGGCAGTGGACAAGAAACAGTTTCGTCCCTCCCAGATATAAATGCCTTTTTCCAGCATGTGATAAAAGAACAATTCCAGATCGCCTTTGAGTACAAAGCGAAACAGGGAGCCAAAGTGAACGACCTTCATAGGTACGTGTTCGTCCGTGAAATAGCTGTTTAGCTCCGCTGCTAACGCCGAGGTGCGGCTGTTCAGGCGATTTTGCAGCTGCTCGCCGTTGCTCTCCAAATGATCCAGCACCGCTAAGGATGCAGCCATTGCCAGCGGATGATGGCAGAAGGTTCCCGCGACAAAGGTCCGCTGTTGCTCATGCTGTGGATAGGAATCGTCCCCGAAGCTCCACGTACCTCCGTCGATCCCGTCCATAAAGGCGGCTTTCCCGGCCACGATGCCGATCGGCATCCCGCCGCCAATGATTTTACCGTAAGTCACAAGGTCGGCTTGCACACCAAACCAGGCTTGTGCCCCTCCCGGCTGAATCCGGAAGCCTGTAATGACCTCATCAAAAATGAAGGCAGTACCGGACTGCTCCGTCATCCGGCGAATGTCCTGCAAAAAGGCTTGAGGCTGAAAATCTGGTCGGCGGCTTTGCACCGGCTCCACAACAACCGCGGCCAGCTCATGCGCATGGGTGCGGATGTAATCCAGAGAATCGTCCGCTCCATAATGAAGCACGACGATATCGTCCACCATATGCTGCAGGATACCTGGAGCGAGAGGTGTCGAATGCTCCTTGTTGTCACCCGCGCTCCCCAGTGCCAGCACGCCGTCAAATGTACCATGATACGAGCCAGCAAAAAGGACGACTTTAGCCCGTCCCGTGGCAGCACGCGCCAAACGGAGCGCGACCATGACGGCCTCCGTGCCAGAATTGTACAGCGCAATCCGTTCCACGCCGGTCATCTTGCAAATTTTCTCGGCGACTTGCCCAGCCATGTTGGACATCGGGCCGACACACATGCCGTTTTTCAGTTCTTCCTCCATTTTTTCTCGGATAAAGGCCGGATTGTGCCCAAACAAATTCACGCCAAAGCCCATCGTCAAATCGACATATTCATTGCCGTCCAGATCCCAAATTTTAGACCCGTCTGCACGCTGAGATACAATTTGGTACACCATTTCCTTCAAAACAGGCCGGAAACCAGCCACATTACGGTTATTGGCGTATACAGAGCGGTACTGTTGGGTGTACTGTTTGGTGCTACGTGTACGAGCCGTGTAGCGTTCAATCAGCTCTTGCAGATGTTGTTCCTGACGGAGCGAAAGCAATTCA
>NZ_JBITPI010000052.1:0-1910 GCF_050467745.1 Paenibacillus sp. NRS-1781 | reverse complement strand
TGTGCGCCCGGCATGGGCGATAACTTGGCGGTGAAAGTCCGCTACAGGCTTGGCAGTAGGAACTGTTAGCCAAAGGCAAGGGTGTCGGCCGTGAGGCCGAATCTGAAGGAAGCCGGAGGCAAACCCTCGGTCTGACGAACAGAAATCACATAGAAGGCATGATGGGACGGACGAACCTGCATGACATGGCAAAGTCCAATACTGCCCGAATCCCATCATGTAAATGTGGCAGATAGGTGAGGGGAAGGTTATCGCTCTTACCCGGGGAGATCTCACAGACGTGGAGTAGGAAAAAAAAAAAAATCCGAAAGACGGAGTAAAGCTTGCTGTGAGAAGTCAGCAGAGGCCATACTACCGGGAAGTTTTTTTTTCTCGGGAAGGGCCGAACAATCGTAAGTCTTGAGTACATACTGAAAGGAGAGTCGGTGCGATGAAAGCAGAATATCGAAAGGGCTGCCCGCAAAGGGATAGTGTGGAACATGAAGAGTATGCGGGAGCGCGGAGTGCCGAAACTCGGGAAAGTGGAGAAAGAGACGGTGCAAACGACTTGCTGGAGGCGATACTGGACAGGGACAACCTGAACAGAGCCTACAAGCAGGTCAAACGTAACCATGGAGCGCCGGGAATCGACGGAATGACAGTCGAGGCGGCGTTGCCGTGGCTGCGGGAAAACAGAGACGAGCTTCTGCAGAATATCCGGGAAGGCAAATATAAGCCAAGCCCGGTACGTCGCAAGGAAATTCCCAAACCAGATGGAAGCGGAGTGCGGAAACTCGGAATTCCGACCGTAGTGGATCGCATCATCCAGCAAGCCATCGCCCAGCAGTTGCAACCGCTGTTCGAACCGCTCTTTTCGGATGGGAGCTACGGTTATCGCCCGGGGCGGAGTGCGCAGCAAGCCATCCGAAAAGTAAAAGCGTATGCGGAGCAGGGATACGGCCATGCGGTAGAAATCGACCTCTCGAAATACTTCGACACGCTGAACCATGAGCTACTCATGAACCTCTTGCGTAAAGCAATCCAGGATAAGCGCGTAACCGACCTGATTAAAAAGTATCTAAAAAGTGGAGTCATGGAAAACGGAATACGCCGCAAAACGGAAGAAGGCTCTCCTCAGGGTGGGCCGCTGTCGCCCCTTTTAGCAAACATCTATCTGAACGAATTCGATCAGGAGATGAAAAGTCGAGGTGTGACGGTCATCCGTTATGCGGATGACATTGTGGTGCTGGCGAAGAGCAAGCGAGCGGCGACACGGCTTCTGGAATCATGTGGGGCATATCTGGAGAACAGGCTAAAGCTCAAGATGAATGCGCAGAAGAGCAAGGTCGTTAGCGTCGTCGCACAGAAACACTTCAAGTTCCTTGGCTTTGCGCTGGGAAAGAACGGGAGAGGCGTGTATATCCGCGTCCACAGACAATCCCTTGCAAAGGCAAAGAGGAAGCTGAAAGAGTTGACGAGCCGAAGCCAAGGCAGAAACGCCCGACAGGTGATGGAGAACGTGAAGGTCTACATTCGCGGATGGATCGGCTATTTCTATGTAGCCGACATGAAGCGAATCCTGCAAAGCTGGAATGAATGGATGCGAAGGCGGATGCGCATGTACATCTGGAAAGGGTGGAAGAAGCCGAAAACGAAGGTGCACAACCTGCGAAAGCTGGGGATACCGGAGTGGCAGGCCTACCAATGGGGAAATACACGGAGGGGATACTGGCGAGCTGCCGGTAGTCCGATGCTGTCTCGCTCCATAACAAACGAAAGGCTCGTACGGGCAGGGTACTATGACTTCCCTGCACAGTACGAGCGTCTACGACGCAATTGCACTTAAACGGTTGAACCGCCGTATACCGAACGGTACGTACGGTGGTGTGAGAGGTCGGCTACTCAACTAATGGGTAGCCTCCTACTCGATT
>NZ_JBITPI010000051.1:0-104944 GCF_050467745.1 Paenibacillus sp. NRS-1781 | reverse complement strand
CGCCCATGCCGGGCGCACATAAAAAATAGCAAGGATGCTGTAACATCCCTGCTATTTAGCAATAGCCGCTTTTAAGGGCAATCACTCCGTTATTTACATCTTTACCCTCTCAGATCCCGTTCGGAAAAAGCGCATCGTATGCAGGACAAGGCAATTTGTCGAGAAACTCCTCTAGTGCCTTGGGTTTATGGGTATAAATATTTTTTAAGGAAGTTCCGTTGTAAATGTTGCCAATGACCACAGGATGGCACAGCTCACAGATCAGAATATCGCCATTCCCGTGAAGGTGGAGCTGCTTTTTACCATCTACGCAGTTTGAAAAATAAACACCCGGCTGCTCCTTGAAGCCCAGTGCTTCTGCAAAACGATCCATACAAGTGAAATACAGCACGGTATCGTCCTTTTTATGTGCGATCAAGTCATGAACGGAACGAACAAGTGCCTCCTTGGTGGAGATAGCGTTCCAGTTGGTATGATCCATCACGATGCTATTTTGGATTTCATGGATGCGTACACCGAGTTCATATACTTTTTCACTGATCGTTGGCATGTTGTTCTGCGTCTCGGCAAATAGCAAGGTCTCCAGCACCGTTTCCAGCTTGGCTTCGGTACATAATCGAATATTCTGCGCAATTTTCTCATACATGCGAGGATGAACATGATAATATGCCGCATATTTCTCGGGGTCCGTGAAGTTGAAGGAGATATGGATGTTGGAAAGCCCCGCATCACGCAGCCTCTCAATCCGTTCAGGACTGAGCAAGCTCGCATTAGTGTTAAGCTGGGTAGCGATTCCCTTGCTCGAACAATGAGCCACAATGTCCAGACAATCCTGATACTTCAAGGTCACTTCTCCCCCTGACAGCCGGACGCGCTTTAAGGTGGGGATTTCATCGATGATGCGTATCACTTCTTTACTGCTGATGCATTGTCCATCATTCCGCTGGTATGCACAGCAATAATCGCATTTAAAATTACAATTGGAGGTGACCCCAACTTCCAGCCCCTCCAACTCGTAGATACCCGGCCTTTCCAGTTCAAGCGCTTTATATTTGTTCTCTATACTCACTTTCTCATGATCCTCCCGATCTCAGGCTTGTGTCTTGAATTCCCTTGAGATTATACAGAATGGGAGCGGTTTGGAGATATGACATTGGTAACGGTCACTCTAAATGAATGGTATGGAATACACGCATATAACCGAGAAGACATGGCTTTATCCGGTCATGTATTTTACTCGCATTATGCCTATAACAACCCATACCAACCGCCTAGCAAAGATAATAGTATTCTATAAATCTGTAGGCTAAAAAATATACAAAACTGAATTGACACTAACCTTTATGTAAGTACCTGTACTAAAAGTGCATACTTACTTATTTGCAGTGCGTACTCTATACTCTAGAAGTAAATCATATTCAAGGAGGGAAAATCTTTGAAAACTCTCATTATTGTATCGCACCCAAATATAGAAAATTCCGTGATTAATAAGCGATGGGTAGAAGAACTCAAAAAATATCCTGAAAAGTATACTGTACACGAATTGTATAAAATTTACCCTGACGGAAACATTGATGTGGAAAAAGAACAGCAATTAATTGAATCACATCGTAATCTTGTTTTACAGTTCCCGTTCTATTGGTTTAATTGTCCGCCACTTCTTAAAAAGTGGCTTGACGATGTTTTTACTTATGGTTGGGCATATGGCTCAAATGGAGGGGATAAATTAAAGAATCGTAAAGTCGGCTTAGCTGTATCTGCCGGAATCAAAAAAGAAGATTACAGCGAAGAGGGAAGATACCACTATACGCTTGAACATTTATTATCTCCTTTTGAAACTACATTGCTATACTGCAATGCGGATTATCGTTCGTTTTTTGCGTTTTATGGTATAGAAAGCGAACCTGGTGAAAATGAGCCTGGCAAAGAAAATGAGCTGGTTACACTTCATTTGGAAAAAAGCGCGAAAGATTATTTAAATTTTGTGGACAACCTGTAATAGGTAGCTTTAATTAAAGCTACAAAAAAGAAGTATTTCCTTGTTTAGGAGATACTTCTTTTTGAATTAGACTAAATAGCTATGCTTACCGCTGTATAGCCTCCAGAGCTGGCGAACTGTTATTCTCTCCCCACTCGCACATCATATTTAACAATGGAATGAGAGAAAGACCACGTTCAGATAATGAATATTCAACTTTTGGAGGGACTTGGGGAAATTCCTTGCGTATGATCAGGCCATCTGCCTCCAGTTCTTTTAACATGATACTTAGCGTTTTAAAGGAAATGGTACCGATCCTTCGCTTCAGCTCATTATGCCGCATAACCTTATTTTCAGCTAAACAATACAAAATGATCATTTTATATTTACCGCCTATTAAGGACAACGTATATCCGAACCCAGTATCTTTTAGCATCACACCAGTAGGAACACAACTTTCACTCATAAGTTACACTCTCCTTTGGGTGGGTATAAGACATACATATGCATACTTTGTATTTTACAGTGTTACTGAAAGGAGGTAAAGTAGCGAAGAGGCACAGAAGAGACTAGCCCGATGTTTCCCCATCATTCCTTCTTACGATAGTTGCCCTCCAATTGGGCTGGATGAGTACGGCTTTCGGATGAGGTTTTTATTTTGTCAAAATGATGACATTCGCCTATTTTTCTTAACCCATTCGGGTCTTCCTACGTACCCTAGAACGACAGAACCACGTGGGAGGCGCCGCAGTATGCTCAAGGCTCGGATCGGAAGCAACAATTGTGCGTACCAGCCTTCTGGCGAGGCTTATTTCGCACGATATCGGGAAGGTACGATTGGATATCGTCAAACCTTTGAATCTCCATACGGGCCAAAAAAGCTGATGTATGCGGATTGGGCAGCCAGCGGCCGTCTATACGGACCTATTGAGTCCAAAATAGCTAACGATTTTGGCCCTTTTGTAGCAAATACCCATACAGAGTCTAATTTGACAGGTACCCTGATGACCCAAGCCTACGAAGAGGCAAAGCGAATCATTAAGAACCACGCTCATGCTGACAAACACGATATCATTCTGTTTGCCGGGTCCGGAATGACAGGGGCCATAAATAAGCTTCAACGCATGCTGGGATTGAAAATACATGAAAAGTTAAAGCATCACTACCCTATCGCTGAAAAAGAACGTCCCGTTATTTTTGTCACCCATATGGAGCATCACTCGAATCATATTTCCTGGGCGGAAACGATTGGAGACGTCGTGTGCATTCCTCCCGGTCCCAGTGGTACCGTTGATCCGGCAAATCTGGAACGTTTGCTGCTTCAATTCCGTCATCGCCCTATCAAGATCGGCGCTTTTACAGCCTGTTCCAATGTTACGGGGTTTGAGCCGCCGATTTATCAGCTATCCCGCAAAATGCATGAGCATGGCGGAGTGTGTTTCATTGATTTTTCCGCAAACGCCCCTTATGCCGAGATCAACATGCATTCCACAGAGCCGCTTGAAAGATTAGATGCTATTGTATTTTCTCCCCACAAATTTCTCGGTGGCCCCGGAACAAGCGGCGTTCTAATCATGGATTCGCGGCTAAGCCTCAACCATGCCCCGGATCAGCCTGGGGGCGGTACGGTAAGCTGGACCAACCCTTGGGGTGAGTACGAATATAAGGAGAATATCGAGGCACGCGAGGATGGAGGAACTCCTGCTTTTCTACAGGCCATTCGAACGGCGCTCTGCATTCAACTAAAAGAACAGATGGGCCAAAGCCGCATTTTGGAGCGAGAAAAGGAGTTAACGTCATTATTGTTAAAAGGGTTGAAAGGAATACCATGCTTGCACATTCTAGGAGGAACAAGCCAAGAACGGCTCGGAATCGTTTCTTTCGTTGTCGACCATATCCACTATAATCTGATCGTAAAATTACTGAATGATCGGTTCGGAATTCAGGTCCGCGGCGGTTGCTCCTGTGCAGGAACGTATGGACACTATTTGCTGGGCATCGACCAACAAACCTCTCATCAGATGTCAGACCTCATCCATGCGGGAGACCTATCGAGAAAACCCGGCTGGGTGCGCCTGTCCCTCCATCCCATAATGACGATTCAGGAAGTCTCCTATCTGATCTCTTCCATACGAGCGGTTGTAGAAAATATCATAGCGTGGCAAAAGGATTATACGTACCAGCCCGACTCCAACGAGTGGCGATATAGGTATGAACATCAAAAAATAGATGTCAGCAAATGGTTCAATTTTAGTAATTAGGAGATCCCTGTCCAATCCCTTCTCTTAAATGCCCTTTGTTGAATACTCGATAACTCTCAAAAAAGAAAGGAGCCACCTTGTACCGAAGGCTGCTCCTTTCTTTTTTATCCATCCACTTAGAAGAAAAACGCTTATTTACTCTCAGTTTCCCACTTGGATATTTCCTCGCGCACCCGTGGGGCTACCTCTGTTCCCAATAGCTCAATGGCTCTCATGACATCCTCGTGCGGCATCGTACCAACAGGTACGTGCAACAGGAAGCGTGTAATGCCTACCTGCTTACGCAGGTGGATGATTTTCTTGGCAACCGTATCGGGATCGCCTACATACAACGCCCCTTCAAAGCTACGAGCGGCATCAAAGCTGGAACGAGTGTAAGGACCCCATCCACGCTCCCGCCCAAGCACATTCATACTTTGCTGAGTAGAAGGGAAAAACTTGTCGGCTGCAATCTCGGTATTTTCCGCGATAAAACCATGCGAATGGGATGCCACAGGTAACAGAGATGCGTCGTGCCCTGCATGCGCAGCCGCTTTTTTATACAGCTCCACAAGTGGTGCAAACTGCACAGGGCTACCACCAATAATCGCCAGTACCAGCGGCAATCCGAGCAAACCGGCACGAACTACAGATTCCTGATTGCCTCCGCTACCAATCCATACGGGCAACGGATTTTGAACCGGACGTGGATACACACCCAGATTATTGATCGCAGGCCGATGTCCGCCCTTCCAGGTGACTTTTTCAGAATCCCGTATTTTCAATAATAGTTCGAGTTTTTCATCAAACAGTTCGTCATAGTTATCCAAATCATAGCCAAACAGCGGGAACGATTCGATAAAAGAACCCCGGCCTGCCATAATCTCAGCTCGTCCATTCGAGATGCCGTCCAATGTGGCAAAATCCTGAAATACACGTACCGGATCATCTGAGGAAAGCACCGTGACCGCGCTGGTCAGCCGAATCCGCTGGGTCTGCGAAGCAGCAGCAGCTAATATTACCGCAGGAGCAGATGCCGCATAATCTTTACGATGATGCTCTCCCACGCCATATACATCCAGTCCTACCCGATCTGCAAGCACAATCTCCTCGACAACTTCACGTATTCGTTGCGCATGACTGATGACCTCACCCGTTTGTGTATCCGGCGTTGTTTCTACAAATGTGCTGATACCTATCTCCACTTGCCCTACCCCCTGCTTCAATGTCTCGTTCTCATAGGCTGCTTTGTGAGCAAACCATTTTAAAAACCGATATCTTTATATTGAACCTTTTCCGCGTTTTTTTCAAGCTCTCCTTTTCTGAGTCTGAAAATCAGCCAAAGGGAGTGTCAAGATTCGCCGCAGGAAACGAAATCTTTTTGTCGAATATTTTATGGAGTAAAAGAGATTTCCATCCTCACAACATGAATACAACAAGGAGGCTCATACATCCATGGCTTTTGTCATCAATAACCTAAAGGATAACAGCAATGTTGCCATCACAGACCAATTAGGTGGATTTAGCGTATTGGAATACATATCGGATTTAAGCTGCACCTCGGTTGCGGCTGCGGAAGCCAATTACTATATGAGCAAAAGTAACATGCGACGCAAGCAGCTCATGATCGAAATCAACAATAGTGAAATTATGATGAAGGCGGGCGCCATGCAATATACGGTGGGCAGTATGGAGATGACTACCGGCGTAAAAGGCGTAGGCGGCTTAATGCGAAATTTGGTGTCTGGTGCGGTAACGGGAACAAGTGCCATCAAACCTCACTATAAGGGCACGGGTACGATTATGCTGGAACCTACTTATAGTTACATTTGGCTCATTGATGTCGATAATGATCACATTGCCATCGAAGACGGCTTATTTCTAGCTTGTGAAACCACGCTGGACATATCCGTCGTTGCCCGTAGCAACCTTTCCTCGGCCGCACTGGGTGGAGAGGGATTATTTAATTTAAGCGCCCGGGGAAAAGGAGTTCTTGCCCTGCAAGCGCCTATCCCATCCGAGGAAGCCGTCATTGTTGAATTGCAAAATGATGTGCTAAAAGTGGACGGCAATTTTGCCCTCATGTGGTCCAATACCTTACAGTTTACCGTCGAGAAATCTGGAAAGACCAAGCTTGGCTCTGCCGCTTCCGGCGAAGGTCTGGTTAATGTGTACAGAGGAACCGGAACCGTTTGGCTGGCACCGCTGTAAACGATGTATATTCCAAGGAGAAGCCCCTAGCTTCTCCTTTTCCTAAATCCTTATTGAACTAAAAAGTGTCCGAACATAAAGAAAAACCCCTCTTATTTCAAAGGGGTTTCCCAGTACAAGCTCCACACTCGTTGGATTGCGTTCAAACGATCGCTAGTTCTTTTTCACAAACTCCGATTTTAATTTCATCGCTCCGAAGCCATCAATTTTGCAATCAATATCATGATCGCCTTCCACCAGACGGATATTCTTTACTTTTGTGCCGATTTTCAGGACGGATGAGCTTCCTTTGACTTTAAGGTCTTTAATGACGGTTACAGAATCACCGTCTTTCAGGACGTTACCATTGGCATCCTTGATGACTTTTACATCTTCGTTATTCGCTGCTTCTGAATCGGAAGACCACTCATGAGCGCATTCCGGGCAAATGAAAAGACTCCGATCCTCGTACGTGTATTCTGAGTTACATTCCGGGCAATTTGGCAAATTAGACATCGTCTTATGTACTCCATTCATTTTCAAAATTCTACTACTGTGATCACCCTATGAACAAACCTTGCTCCAAGCCCTCCCTGGAGTTCCTTACAAGTATATTGGAAAATCAGCAACGATTCCACTAATAGAGGAAATTAGTTTGGGATTTCCCTTTTCATTTGGATGATAATGATGACTAAAAAAGAATGCCCGCCTTGTTAGGGGAGCATCCTTTATCATAAGCAGAATCATATTTTGAAAATGTATTCTACGGCAGTGTTATGCCTTTATTTGCTCAACCAGCTCACGAATTCCTTGGCTAAGCGGCGTAAGTGGGCGTTTCAGAAGCTTTTCGAAATCGTTGCTTGCAGCATCCAAAGCTCCTTCGCGAATCGCTTGCTGAATACCGACCACAATAGGGATTGCGGCTTCCGGAACACCCGCACCAAGCATAATGTCGGTATACGCAGCATCGTCTACCTGCTGTACAGGCACATCCTTACCCAGCACCTTAGCAAGAATCGCGGCAAACTCTTCTTGGGTAATCGACTTGCCGGAAAGCTCGTATATTGTGTTTTCATGCCCTTCGCCGGACAAAACGACTGCCGCCGCTTGCGCATAATCTGCACGGGTAGCCCAACCTACTTTACCGGAGCCTGCTGAGGTCAGCCAAGGAGCCCCGGCCAGCACGGATTGAATCGTGCCTGCTTCATTTTCAAGATACCAGTTATTGCGCAGAAAAGAGTAAGGAATGCCTGATTTGCGAATGAACTCTTCCGTTGTACGATGTACAGGTGCAAGGAACAGAGTGCTGTCGGCCGCATTGGCAACGCTGGTATACGCAATGAAGCCTACTCCCGCACGTACAGCAGCATCCACAGCAGCCTTGTGCTGGCGGATTCTCGTATCATTATCGCCGTCTGCGGATATAATCAGCAGTCGGTCTACACCGGTAAACGCTTGGTCCAGCGTCTCCGGTTTATCAAAATCGCCGTGACGAACGTCAACACCACGGGCACGCAAGCTTTCTGCTTTTTCCGGATTTCTCACGCTAACAATAAGGTCTTCTGCCGATACGGATGCAAGCAACGCCTCTACTACGATGGAGCCCAGTTGCCCGGTTGCTCCTGTTAATGCGATTTTCATAAGAAATCCTCCATTCAGATTTTATTTACCTTTCTATAGTAACTATAAATATGACAATTGTCTAATTTGGAGTTGATGAATACACAGCTGCTGTCAGCAAATTAATGTTAGGCTGATTGATGCATTAACGTGAATTGTTAAAGAGGTACGCGGGGGCGTAGAAGGTTTGCATTTGCCCCGTGGTGAGGGGTCTTAAGCTTTTTTCAAGATAACATTCTTACATAGAACAATTAATATTTGGGGGATCAATACAATAAATACGTGTAACAGCACAATGAATGGCAAGGATGAAATAAAAATGGCCGGACCTTGGTCTTCTCTCATGCGCTCAACGAACAGCCACCACATAGGTGCGGATACCAGCCACATTAAGACATTGGAGATAGCTAGATACCAAAGATTTTTCCACAAAAAACAAAACAATATCGCAAGGATCGCTGGAATAGTCCATGAGCCGATCAAGCGACCGTTGCTGAGTATTACGAAAGCCGCAATAGGATAGAGAATTGCAATGATAATTTGGACTATTTTATTTTCATAAAACCTCAATTTGATAGCCTCCTTTTTTCATCGGCAATCAGGGTGTAGAACTCAGGATTCTCACCAAAACCTTCTTCAGACCTGAGCGGTCTTCTTCAGGCAAAGCGGTCGCACCAGGAATAATAATTTCCACTCATGGAGGGCGTCTTGGAAATGGCTGAACTTACACCTCTTCCAACGAAATGGTTTCGTATTCGCTCATATGTACCGTTGCAGGGCATTCCTAATCCTGCTAACCCCTTCACGAATCTCGCTTTCATTTAGATGCCCATAGCCCATTAGCAGTCGGTTTCCTTCGAGCTGTGCCGCAAATACATTTTCGCTACGGAAACATTCCGCCAAATTCTCTCGGAGCGTGAACTGAAACTCTGCTACCAAATGCAAACCAGCTGGCCGACCACATACCCGGAATTCCCCCGTAAAATGCTGCTCCAGACTATCAAGCAGGACTTGACGCCGTTTGGCGTACACTTTTTTCATCTTATGTACATGTTTATGAAGAAGTCGCTTCCTGATGTAACGGCTCAATACAATTTGCTCCAAGCTCGCCGTCTGGTAATCCGCCAGTTGCTTTAACCTGATAAAATCCGCGACACGTGACGGAGGAAGAACAATATAACCAATCCGCAGTGCAGGGAATAAAATTTTGCTAAACGTTCCGACGTATAGCACCCGTTCCGGGTCCAGACTCTGCAAGGAGTGAACGGGCATCCCATCAAATCGGAACTCACTGTCATAATCATCTTCGAGCAAAAGGCATCCTGTCCGAACGGCATACCGGATGAGCTCGATCCGCCTTTGGATCGGCAGAATCCCCCCCAGTGGGAACTGGTGCGAGGGTGTTAGATAGGCCAGTTTAGGGTGATTTATTTGCGGCAGATCCGCTGTTATAACTCCCGAATCATCAACAGGCATGCTCCGCAGTGTTGCCCCTGTAGCCGACAGGATACTTTTTAAATCTTCGTTCGTGGGTTCCTCCACCAAGACTTCGTCCCCCGCCGACAGCAGCAGACGGGTGACAAGCTGAATCGCTTGTACCGCTCCGCTAGTAATTACAATATGCTCCGGTCTGGCTTTCACTCCTCTGGTGCGAATCAGATAGTCAGCCAGCTCCCTTCGTAGCTCAGGCTCACCAGCAGGGTTACCATAACCCAGTGCCAGATCGGGAGCCTCTTTGCATACGCACTGAAGCAAGTCGGCCCATGATTTGCGCGGGAACAACTCCAACGCGGGCAGGCCGGTCCGGAAGGAAATGACCGACACCTCATTTGAAGATGGAATACCTATTGCAGACACAGACGTTTCAATAGGCGGTGAGGATACATAGCCTGGAAGGACGGCTCCCTCAGCTACATAGGTACCTGAACCTGGGCGCGCCGAGGCTAAACCTTCGGCCAGCAGCATTTCATAAGCTTCGAGAATAACATTCCGGGAGACATTCAACTGTAAGGCCAGCACCCGGGTCGAAGGAAGCTTATATCCTGCATGCAGTTCTCCAGCTAAAATACGTTCCCGTATGGTCTGATACACCTGACGCAGCATAGGAACTGTCACATTCTTATCAATAGATACCCACATACGCTGCCCCCTCAAGCGGTACTGTCAAAGACCTGTTCAACTGGATCTACAACGAACCATTTTCTATGGTTACAGTATATAATAATATTTGTACAAGAGGTGAGAAGGAATGAACAAACCCACCCTTTCGACTTACATGGAATTACTAATCGCAACCTTCATCGTCGGCAGTTCTGTGGTAGTCGGTAAACTGGTCGTGATGCGGCTGCCTGTTTTTTTATCGCAATCTGCCAGTCTGGCCGTTGCCCTTCTGTTCTTGGTACCCATTGTGTTAATCAGGAAATATTCACTAAGGATCAGCAAACGAGATGCCTTAATCCTGCTCATTCAGGCCCTGATCGGCATGTTTCTCTTCCGTGTCCTGATGCTATACGGGCTCACCTACGCCACTGCTTCCGAAAGCGGTATCATGACAAGCTTGACGCCAGCTATCGTTGCCCTTCTTTCGTATGTGCTGCTGAAAGAAAAGATTACGCTACGCCCCCGACTCGGGATCGCCTGTTCGTTGCTCGGCGTTTTGGCGCTACAAGCCCCTCACATATCCGCTCTCTGGTTTTCTGCGCCCAAGGCAACCTCATTCATTGGCATGCTGCTTATCCTGTCCGCCGTATTCGGGGAAGCGGCACTAACGGTATTACGCAAGATGCTATCCAGCCATGTCTCTTCCCTACTTGGAACCATGTATATAACACTCTTTTCGTTCCTCATGTTCCTGGCTTGTTCCTTTGGAGAGGCTCGGCAATTCAACTTCAATCACGTTGGTGCTGGGGAGGTTGGACTTGTGTTATATTATGGTATCTTTGTCACAGCATTAGCCTATGTATTATGGTTCAGGGGCGTATCTAGGGTACCGGCCAGTACGGCAGCTGTATATACCGGTTGTATTCCGTTCAGTACGCTGCTACTGTCCTATGTCATCCTTCGGGAACCTTTTTCAATTGCTCATCTGGCGGGTGTAGGCTTTGTCTCCCTTGGCATCATGCTTATTTCACGTGGGAAACGCTGATGACTCACGCAAAAGAGCTTTTCCCGAACTCGCTCCATATCCTTTGTACTTAACCAAGGAGGGAATAAACAATAATTACCTATAAAAGAAGCACTGACGTTGGCATGGAACACATTTTTCAGGCATTTTCGCTTGGGTTCTCGGATTATTCGATTCGCTTGTCCGCAGACCAGGACGATTTCGCAGCACGTTTTTTGGGTCCGGAGGGCAATTCACGGGATCACTCTTTCCTTGCCATGGATCAGGATCAACCAATCGGCTTGGTCCTCGGCGGTATCCGGCAGTTTGACGGGTACAAGACCATGCGTTGCGGTACGCTGTGCATCGCTCCGGCTTACCGTGGTCAGGGGATTAGCAACAAGTTGCTTGAACTGCATAAACAATCAGCTCTATTGGCGGACTGCCAGCAGCTATGGCTTGAAGTCATCAAGGATAATCATCGGGCTGTAAAATTATATCAAAAACATGGCTACCAGACGCGCTATACGTTGAAATACTACAACGGAACCCTGCCTTCTGCACCACCCGATGCTTCCTCAACTTTGTACACAATTAAGAAAATTACCTTTGAGGAAGTTGAGGCTTTCCGTAAGACACTCACCGATTGTCACATCCATTGGCAAAGCGACACACCTTATTACGCCGCCAGTACACTGGAAGCTTTTCTCGGTATCTACGATGTGAATCAAGCCTGCCTCGGCATGGTGGCCATGAGTCCGCAGGGTAAAGTCAACTTTCTTTGGGTTGATCCCAAGCACCGCAGCCAAGGACTTGGACGCACCCTCCTTCATGGAGCAGCAAAGCTCCAAAGGGTTGAGAAGGTGTATATCAGCCTGCCCGACAATGACTCTATTGAGCGTTTTATTCAAAAAATAGGTCTCTCGAAAGACCCCATTGAGCAATATGAAATGTGTATGCCGCTTCAACGATAATGGTTCATCACATTTAAATCTTTTGCATACCTATGCCTCCTGAGTCTATCGTTACTTTCTTCTTCCAATTGTAGAGTAAATGAGAGGAAGGGATATTTATAGTGATTTCTTTTTTTATAGAATATTTTCCTAAACATGGATTGCAAAATGACCGTTAATATAAGGAGTATGTTTTTAATTATTAAGAAGAGGTGTATTTTTTGGACGAACAGCACGTATCACACAATCCACAGGAAACTTCAAGACAGATGTACATTCGGCATGGTCAAAATTATGGGGCAGACACCAACAGGATGGCCGAAATATCAAAAACGTACGGGAATTCTACTCTGTATAGCCGGTGGGGAGCAACGGCTTTTGATTTCATATTTTTTTTAATCGGGTATATTTGTTTTTTTGTTTCTGTCATTCAAATAACGGATAGATGGTTTTTGCCTTTAGCGATTGCATCCCGTTGTATTCTGCTTATTGCTTTCTTCAGTTATTATTTGCTTTTGGAAGGTTACACAGGCTATACGCTTGGTAAGTTCGTTTTTCGTATTAAGGTGGTTAACGGGGAAGGAAAGCCTCCTGGTTTTCTTAAATCACTCATTCGTACGCTACTCAGGCTAATAGACACCAATCCGTTGCTAATGGGTGGGATACCTGCTGGTATCAGCGTGTTAGTGACTGCATCAAGACAACGAATTGGTGATTTAGCCGCAGGTACATATGTTGTAAAGGTGCGGGATTTAGAGCCGATTAGCAAAAAGACAATGAAACGTTCGCTCTTTATATTTTTTACCGCAATGGTGATCTTGGGAGCCTCGTTTGTAAATGCTATTTTTATACTGGCAAATAGCTATGTGCCTCCTGAAGCCCCGGTGAGCAAGAAAGAGCAAAGCTATGTAAGTAAAGATGGACGGTTTCAAATCACGGCCCCACTGGACTGGTCAACAGACCCGGACCGTGAAGGAAAAGCAGAGATTGCGATATTCAATCCGTACATTCAAAAGTCCGTTGTGGTACTATCCCACTCGAAAAAGCAATTGGGCAATATAACTCTTCAACAGTATGGTAAGAAAGCTGAAAATAACTTAACCAAAGAGTGGAACCTGTCCAGTGTAGGACCTGTCTCTAACACAACCATTCATGAATATCCTGCCCTTGAGTTCACGATTAAAGGCAAGAAAGATGTGGACAAATATGTCACCCATGTGGCGATTATTAAGACCGAAAAGAATTACTACCAGGTGCTTGGATATGCACCAGCGTCTAAAGACGGCCGTTTAAAGAAAGAACTGCACGACATTACCTATAGCTTCCGCGAGGTTCATCATTAGACTGCGTGGCTGGAAATAAAAAGGATAAGACAGAAAAAGCAGGTTACTCCTTAAGAGCAGCCTGCTTTTTGGTGCTTGTTACCTGATACATGTCTTTAATTCTTCCGTAATTTTCTTCCGTAGTTCTTCATTCGGAGGAGCTAACCCGAACATTTCCGCAAACCACAAACCGTCTATAGCTAATCGGACCATAGACTTAGTCAAGTAAACGTCTCCCCTACCCCAAACGCTCAGCAAAAGTCCCACATCTGGTTTTGCATCGCCATTGGACTAGCTGCCCAGATATTGTCTCAGCCATTGGAGCGCGGGACGTTCCGAGCCGTTCGAGTTCAGTAGATGTGTATTCGATATCCAGGTTTGCCCCTGAATGTATCCCCAGAGCGTAACGCCCTTCACCGAAGAATGCTTCCATAATACTGGGAATTTTTCCTTGTATCTGGCAAGCTGGGTGTTGTCGTCACCAGTTATATCTAGTTCCGACACATAGATTGGCAATCCTGTTGCCGATAGCTTGTTCAGTACAGTGTTCATCGTGTTAACTGAGACGGTGTCCATACTGAACTGGTGGCATTGAATGCCAATTCCGTCAATTAAGCCTCTACTTTTGAGCTGATTAATAATATTGACGTATTGGTCGGTTAATGAAGGGTCGTTGATAATTCCATATTCATTTATAAGTAGCTTGGCATTGGGAAAAGCTTGTCTGGCCTGTTGGAACGACCATATGACCCAATCCCATCCGGTCGACCCGTCACCGCCGATGGCATGACGGAAGGACGGCTTCTGATGCAGTGGCTCATTCACCACATCTACAAACGCCGCATTCGGATAGCGCTGACCGGCAGCTTGAATCCACTGGGTCACTTCCGCCTTCTGATCAGCAGCCGACAGTCCGCCAATCCATCCTGGCTCCTGGGCGCCCCATACCAAGGTGTGAAACTTGAATGGGAAGCCATTATTACGGGCATAATTGTAGGCGGTATCCGCCTGCGACCAGTTCATATTGTTACGGCTGCCTTCAACCGAGCCCCACTTGGTTGAATTCTCCGGCGTCACCTGATTCCAGTACGTTCCGTAACTAGGAGGGACACTGCCGGCAATGACGTTCCCGAGGAATTTGCTTCCCTTCGCCAGACCAGCATCAGCCTGATTTACCAGAACAGACGATAACAATACACCCGTCAACGCCAAACAGCTTACCAACTTGCCTACTTTAACTCTCAACATAAAATCTCCTCCTCATAGGTATAGTTTTTAATACCTCACCCTTTAAAATAAAACGCTTACATTTCCAATTATAAGGATGAGTGATTATTTTCTGCTACCTGTGAAAATAAAGATTTAACCCAAGAAACTTTACATCCTTGCGGGACAGCCAAACATCTGTTTTTGCAGTCGGTAACGGCAAGATTGGGGAATATTCGATATGTATTAGAGTGAATCTGGATATAGAGTATACTATATAAGCATACGTTAGATGCACGATGACATTCTATATGTATAGGTACTCCAAATACAGCGCAGAAGAGGTTGAAAATGAGTCAGAAGCATTTTTCAGATTATCCATTAAGTGAAGAAATCGTGAGAGCGCTGGATAGTCTAGGCTATGAGACGCCAACAGAAGTTCAGACGAAAGTCATTCCCGTTGCGCTTGAGAAGAAGGATCTTGTGGCCAAATCACAAACAGGTAGCGGCAAAACAGCATCATATGGTATTCCACTCTGTGAGCTAGTAGATTGGAATGAAAATAAGCCCCAAGCTTTAATCCTGACGCCAACCCGTGAACTCGCGTTACAGGTCACCGAAGACATCACGAATATTGGACGCTTTAAGCGGATAAAAGCAACATCCCTTTATGGGAAACATCCTTTTCATATACAAAAGGCCGAGCTAAAGCAAAGAACACATATGGCTGTAGGTACGCCAGGTCGTGTACTGGATCATATTGAACGAGGCACGCTATCGTTAGATCGGATGGCCTATCTCGTGATTGATGAGGCTGATGAAATGCTGAATATGGGCTTTATCGAGCAAGTTCAGTCGATCATTCAGGCCCTGCCTAGTGACAGGGCTACGATGTTATTCTCCGCTACTTTTCCTGAGGATGTAGCCAGACTGTCACACAAGTATATGAACAATCCTGTTGAAATTGAAATAAAAGCGACCGGTATAACGACAGCTACCATTGATCACTCCTTGATTCAGGTGGCAGAGGCGGACAAGCTGGTATTACTTCAAAATCTGCTCATTGTTGAGAATCCTGAGAGCTGCATTATTTTCTGCCGTACGCAGGAGAATGTAGATAAGCTATTCAGAGCCTTGGCTGATCTGGAGTATCCGTGTGATCGTATTCATGGGGGGATGGAGCAGGAAGAGCGTTTCGAGGTGATGAATGCGTTCAGAAGAGGACAATTTCGTTACTTGATTGCGACTGATGTAGCTGCTAGAGGTATTGATATCACGAATATCACCCATGTCATGAACTACGATATTCCTCTTGAGAAGGAAAGCTATGTTCATCGCACAGGACGTACGGGACGTGCAGGCAAGACGGGAAAAGCCATTACCCTGGTTACCCCTAAGGATGACAGACGATTAGCCGATATTGAAGCATACATTGGATTCGCGATTCCGAAAGTAAAAGCTCCCTCAGAAGAGGCTGTAGATCGGCGTAGAGAGGATTTTGAGCAGAAGCTGCATGTCAGAACTGTACTTAAAAAAGACAAGCGTGAGCAATTAAACCAACAGATTATGAAGCTTAACTTCAATGGCGGCAAGAAGAAGAAACTTAGAGCCGTAGATTTTGTGGGAACCATCGCTAAGCTTGATGGGGTAACCGCAGGCGATATCGGGATCATTACGATTCTTGATCATGTAACCGATGTTGAGATTTTGAATGGTAAGGGTCCACTTGTGCTGGAGATTATGAAGAATACGACCGTAAAAGGTAAACTGTTAAAGGTACGCAAGGGGAATAGGTAGAGGCTACTCGTTATAAAAGAAGGGCTGGGAGAAAGGCGCTATAGACGCACCTTTCCTCTAGCCATTTTAATTATCGAGGTCAGTTGTTCCTGCTCATGGCTGCCAGCTATCCCCCAATTTCCTGTTCGATCCGGGATCTTATTTGATCTACAAGGTGGACATCCATCGTCGCTGAATAGATTTCCTTTAACTCATCCCGTAAGGACTTAGCTTGTGTCAGATGCTGTATGGATTGCTTCATGGCTTTAGAGTATCGCTCTTTAATGTCGGCAATAGCATCCGAATGCGCTTCATCTGTGCCGGGCTGTATACATCGCGAATACATATCGACGATTTCATCGGTGGCGTGGACCGGCTCGTACTCATGCGGTGCCGTGCTGTCGAAAATAGCAAAACCAAGCTCTCGCACGATAATCATATCGAGACTGTTCGGATCGAAGCCACAATGGTAGATTTCGATATCAAAGCCACGTTGTATTCCTTCATCCGCTAATTTCTTTAACAGAGTAGACTTACCGGATCCGGCGCGGCCTTTAACCAGATATCTCTTTAAGCCCGCAGTCAGATTAGGGACGTAATCAACAGCCCCCTTCGGCGTAGTCGCACCTAGAAAACGACGGTCTACCCGACTTACTCTCTCCAGTTTCCGATCACCATAGAGGAGTTCAATATACTCCTGGGTCAGTTCATCAGCTAATTGAAAATTCATGCTGGCTATATATATGGTTTCCCATTCGTCGTGAATACGAAGTGCTTTGGCAAAGCCGGAATAGGCTTGGTTATGTGCTTGCGTGATTTGTTCGGTCAAGCTGTCTATTTCTTGCTTTTGCAGATTCAACTGAAGCCTATCGGCTGCCTGCTCTACATCCACGTGCACGATGACTGTCTCAGGCAGTTCGGGCTCAATGACATGTGGTGCCGTTCCATCCACGACTCCTACTTTTAACTTGGGTATAATTACTCCGTCCAACGAATCGTTGTCCGATGCGCAATGGAGAATCCATATCTCATAGCCTTGCTGTGCCATATGCTCTCCAATTTCTCGAATAAGCCTTGATTTCCCCGTTCCAGGGCCTCCTTTTAAGACAAACAAACGTGTTAATCCTTGAAGTGACGAATTATACAGGTTAGCAAATCCTTCAGCCGTGTTGCCGCTGGCATAGAAACTAAGGATTGTTCCGTCCATAATCACACACCTTTCTGGGCTAATGTCATGCTCCATTGTATTAATTTTCTACGGAAAAGGTGCCTTTCATTCCCTACCATCTTTGATAACTGAGGAATTTGCAAATTCCTAAACTGTGTATTACAAAGGGGCTATCTCCCAAGTCGTTTCAGACCTTTGGAGACAGCCCCTGGATGATTTAAGGATTAAGCGCTCTTGCAATGGCGTCCACATAACTTTGGCTGGCGCGCTGGCTTACTTCCGCTTGCGGAACCATCCCTTCAAAGCTGTGGAATGTGCCGGGATACAGATGAAATTCGACGTCTACACCCGCTTGAGCAAGACGTGCCACATATTCGATCGTCTCATCTCGGAACAGATCGAGCTGGCCTACGCACGTATAGGTCGGCGGTAGCCCCGCCAAGCTTTCCGCTCTCGACGGGACGGCATGTGGGGACACATCGCTATCTTCGGTACGATCGCCCAAGTACATGTTCCAGGCCGCCAAATTGTCCGTCCGGTTCCATGTTGCATTATCGGCCTTAATTTCATGGCTTGACGCCGTAATATTGCGGTCGTCGAGCATCGGATACAGCGGCATTTGGAAGACGAGGGCTGGCCCGCCTTTGTCGCGAACCATTAAAGCAAGCGCTGCGGTCAGACCGCCGCCCCCGCTTGCACCGGCAATCGCGATCCGATCCAAGTCAATGCCCAGCAGCTCAGCTTCGCCCGTCATCCACGTCAAGCTGGCATAACAGTCATCAATAGCAGCTGGGTAGGGGTGCTCCGGAGCAAGTCGATAATCGACCGATACGACGACGCATTTGGCCGCCTGCACGAAGCGTTCGCACAAAGCGTCGTCCATATCAGGATGCCCCATCACATAGCCTCCCCCGTGAATCCACAGCATGGCCGGAAGCTTAGCGTCAGTGCGCTGGGCAGGCTCGTAGATTTTGACCAATATCTCGCCTGCTACGGTTGGAATCATCCGGCTAGTCGTATGTACGTGCTCCGACTTCTCAATGGGAGGACTCGACAAATAGCTTCTGCTCAGTTCTAAATTTTCCTCCAGTTGAAAACCAGGAAATTGTGCTAATATCGGCCTTAATTCTGGCAATACCCGACTTTCAAAATTCATCCGAATCACTCCTGTAATTGAATTATGACCTTTTTTCTGTCTCGGCTTCCCACTTGGCTATTTCTTCCCGAACTCGGGGTGCTACCTCTGTACCTAGCAGCTCAATGGCTCTCATCACCTCGGCATGCGGCATCGTGCTTAACGGAACATACAGCATAAATCGTGTAACGCCTACATTTTTGCGAAGATGAATGATCTTCTGGGCAACAGTCTCGGGATCGCCAACATACAGTGCACCTTCAAAGCTACGCGCGGCATCGTAGCTAGAACGATCATAATGTGCCCAACCCCGCTCCTTGCCCAATCTATTCATACCTGCCATGGTAGAGGGGAAAAATGTATCAGCAGCCCGTTCAGTATTCTCTCCAACAAATCCTATCGAGTGCGATCCAACCTTAAGCCTTGATGCATCATGACCAGCGTGCGCTGCTGCTTTCTTATAAAGCTGCACAAGCGGTGCAAAATCCGTCGGTTTTCCACCAATGATCGCCAGCATCAATGGCAGTCCTAACAGACCTGCTCGGATCGCAGAATCCTGTCTGCCCCCACTGCCAACCCATATAGGTAACGGATTTTGAACGGGCCGTGGATACACGCCCAAATTGTTAATCGCTGACCGATGCCCGCCCTTCCAGGTTACTTTTTCGGACTCCCGTATTTTAAGGAGCAATGCCAAATGTTGTTCAAACAGCTCATCATAGTCGTCCAAGTCATAGCCAAACAGTGGAAAAGATTCTATAAAGGAGCCCCGGCCGGCCATAATCTCCGCACGTCCATTCGAAATACCATCCAGCGTAGCAAAATCCTGAAAAACGCGCACCGGATCAGCTGAAGAAAGCACCGTCACTGCACTGGTCAGCCGAATCCGTTTCGTCTGCGATGCAGCCGCAGACAGCACAACTGCTGGTGAAGCTGCCGAATAATCCTTCCGATGATGCTCACCTACACCAAACACGTCAAGTCCCACTTGATCAGCAAGGACAATTTCCTGGACAACTTCACGCAATCGCTGTGCGTGGCTCATTACTTCACCTGTCTGAACGTCCGGTTTCGTTTCTACAAACGAAGTAATACCTATTTCCATGATCCATCTCTCCTATACTAATAGCTTTCTCTGTCATCAGCTTCAAACTATTATTCCGGTTCTTTTCAAGCAGGTTGATGTGTAGCCTCAGATTAATGCTGCCCTCTATCTACATTGGTTTTAAGTTTCTCGAAAATAACATACCGATTGGTACGATAATTTTCCCAGTAAATATAACTCACACAAACGAATAATGTCAATAAATAAACTTCCCTTGCTAGGATAAGCTAATCCACATTTGACAATATAAACGGCTAATTATAAGATAATATATACTATTTGGTACGCAAAAAAAGACTGCTGACAATTTCACATGATCGGAGTCATTGAGCAATTAAAATAAAATCAAGAGTAACGAGGGGTATTGATTATGGGACGGACCCGCGAATTTGACGAAGAAAAAGTATTAGATGCAGCTATACAACTGTTTTGGGAGAAGGGATATGAGGCTACCTCATTAAGTGATTTAACTTCCAGAATGGCAATTCAACGCCCCAGTATATACTCAGCTTTTGGGGGCAAAAAGGAATTGTTCGAAGTCGCGCTACGCAAATACATGATGTCCCGTGCTTCTCTGGTCCGAACCAGACTTCAAAGCAACCCATCTGTAACAGAAGCATTTCGCACTTTTTTTGAAGGTGTGGTCGATGAGGAATATACAGGAAACCCTAGAAAAGGATGCTTTTGCATCAATACAATGGTCGAACTTGCGCCTCATGATGAGAAATTTGAAATTCTTACAAGGGAACATCAAATGTACCTATCTGTCATATTTCAAGAAACCATTGAACGAGGTATACGATCAGGTGAATTTGAGATTGGGTTAGATGCGAAGGCAGTATCACAGGCGCTAATCGTATCGTTAATTGGACTAACCGTAATGATGAAGTCTCGTCCAGAGCGATCATTTATTGATAATACGATAGAGGTGACACTTACATTGCTTAAATAATTCGGAATGAGTTCAATTTTAACGAATGGGAATCACGATTGGGTCATTCATTTATGATACGGTTCAGCTTAACTGGTTTATCGGCCAAAAACGGCCTATAATTGATAGGGATTAAGCCATCTAACCCTGTATAAACCTATTGGTGGAACGTCGGCAATGGTTGTTAGTATGCGCTGTCCACATTCTCACAGTACACGCCCCTTTGAATATTCATGCTTAATATAGTATAATAATTCAAAATTAATGAAAAAGGAGTCTATTTAATGTCATTTGTAGTAAGAAACGCTGCGCCTGATGATTTACACAGTTTGACCGAGTTAATGTATGAGTACATCGTTGGTTTTTATCAAAACCCTAGGCCACCTGTCGAAAAAATTCATAATTTGATCCAAACCCTTTTTGAACAGCACAATGGTATACAATTTGTGGTAGAGCAAAATGGAGAGTTAATCGGCTTTGCCACATTATTCTTTACATTTAGCACGATGAAAGCAGACAAAATCACAGTTATGAACGACCTTTTTGTAATGGAGCCATTTAGAGATACAGAAGTGGAATTTCAGCTTTTTTTAGAATGCCAAAAGTACTCACAAAATCATGGATATGCTCGCATGACCTGGATCACTTCTACTGAGAATAAACGCGCTCAAATTTTCTTTAAAAAGATGGGTGCCACCCAAGGGAAAGATTGGGTTCACTTTTCTTCATAACAAGGCAGGGTTTTGATTATACAAGGCCATTGGATTAAAAAAACAACCATCGACGACTTGGAACATCGTCAATGGTTGTTAGGGTGGCTTGCTTACTTGCCGCCAATAACTCCGTCTACTTCATCGGAATGACAAAGGACACTGTCGTTCCCTCGCCGGGTTTGCTGTCAATCGACAGTCCTCGACCGTACAGCTGGATCAATCTTCGGTTCGTATTGGAAATGCCAATGCCACCTTTCTCTTTCATGGCGGGATTTAACAGATGAGCCACCATTTCCAGGGACATGCCAATGCCGTTATCTATGACTTCGATGAGGATGCTGTGGTACTGGCGAACCACCCTAAGATGAACAGTACCACCAATTGCTCTGCTCATAAGACCGTGATTCACGGCATTCTCAACCAGCGGCTGGATCGACAGCGGCGGCAGTAACAGGCTAATATCCGACTCTACTTCCCAGACGACTGACAGCTTGTCCCTGAAACGCTCCTTTTCAATATATAGATAAGATTCGACCAGCTCCAGCTCATGGGATAGCACGACCATTTCCCCAGTATTGAGATAATCGAAGCTAATCCGCAAGAAGGACGTGAGAGCTTCTCCCAGCATACGCATCTTCTCCGTGTCGATCTCGCTAAGCACCATCAGCGCATTAAACGTATTAAACAGAAAATGCGGTTGGATTTGCGCCTGCAGATAAGCAGCTTCAATTCTCAGCCTGTCATGGATCGACTGCTTCAGCGTAATTAACGCCCGAATCCGGTATTTGAGCTCTAACGCGTCCGCTGGCTTGGTGACGTAATCGCTTGCCCCTGCCAAAAATCCGGTGTAAATGTCGACGGATTGACTGCGTGCGGTCATCAGCAACACCGGCAGCTCCGACATGGAGTAACGCTCTCTCACCTTCTGTGTCAATTCATAACCAGACATTTGCGGCATCATCACGTCGGCAATCAACAAATCCCATGGTTGCGTCTCCAGCAAGTCCAACGCTTCTTGAGCCGAATAAACCGTCGTGACGTGATACGGCTCCGCCGAAAGGATGCCTACGAGCACATTCAGATTGATCGGATCATCGTCTACCGCCAGAATATAAATCTTTTTGTCCTGCAGCAGAGGCGGAATTCCGTCATGAGCGGCCCAGTTGTGCAGCTCATGATCTGACGCACGGAAGCGGGCATACGTTGGGATCATTGCGGCTGCTTCCTGCTCGGGAAGCAGAACCGTTGGCGGCAACAAAGGGGCTGGCTTGAGAACAAGCGGCAACTGGAAACGGAACGTCGAGCCTTGGCCCGGTGCTGAAACCACCGATAATGTGCCACCGTGCAATTCGATCAGCTGCTTGCAAATGCTAAGGCCCAGCCCGATCCCTCGACCGTCGCTTATTCCGTATGCCCCTTGCACATATGGCATAAAGATACGCGCTTGCGTCTCATCGTCCATGCCGACGCCAGTATCAGCGACTTCGATCAAGGCATGTTCGCCCTTAACCTTAGCAGAAACAGAGATCGTTCCCTTCTCCGTATATTTGAGAGCATTTTCCAGAAGATTGTACATGATTTGCACAAATCTTTTCTCGTCCAGCATTACGGCAGGCATCGTTTCCGCAATCTCCATTTGCAGTTGGACGGGTTTTCCTTCCGTCATATACTTGAGCATAGCCAATACGCCGGGTACGATCGCTTGAATCTTTAACACCTCAAGCTGTAAGGTGATGCGATGTTCCTGAAGCCGCGCGATGTCGAGCAAATCGTCCAGCAAGTAGGACATGCGCCGGCTAATGGTGCCAAGCAGCTCCATCTCTTTGCGGCTGCTCTCCTCAAGCTTCCCTTTCTCCCTCGCATAGATGGTCCCCGTAATATTCATAATGCCGTGCAGCGGCGTCCGCAGTTCGTGCGAGGTGTTGGCCAGGAACTGGTCCTTCATTTTGTCGACAACTTTCAACTGCTCATATAATTCGCTGATTTCATTGACATTGCGTAAATATTTTTTAAACCAATACGCGGAAAATACCATTACGGCGACCGTGACATCGATCGGATAATAGACGCTCGTCATATCCTTGAACGACTCGATAATGCTCCATGCCAGATTGGACATAATGCTGGCCGCAGTAAACAGCAAGAGATTCACATCTTTGTCACTGTGCTTCTTGAACACCATCGTTACTACAATCCAAATAAACCAAAAGTACGACATCAAGTAGAATGAGAGAAAAATCTGCAAATCGACTACACTGTTCACGACCCAAGCAGGCCCCACCAGAATAACCACCGTTAGGAGCACAACAACGGCGATATAAGTCTGTAGCCCTCTACTGCGTGGTGGTGCTCCGGCAAACTTTCTGTAGACCAGCAGAATGGATAAATTCTGATACAGCAGCATGATCGTTCTTAGCTTAATCGCCCACTCATAGTTGGCGGGCAGCCACCAAAACAACACCTTCTCGTGACCGCTGAATATCGCGATGCCGGTCGACAAATAGATCAAGCCCGTGATCAATAGAGAGCGGTCTTTGGGGTTGTACATGTAGACGATACAAGCATATAAACCATGCAGCAGAATAATTAAGACGGCTATTAATTGGAACCCGATCGAATACCAGCTCATGGTATCAATCGCCGTCTGCGAGCCGAACCGTATGGAGCTCACAATCCCTCCGGAGAAGGGAGCGTCATAGTTGGCTACGCGTATGAGCAGTTCGATCTCTGTCTTCCCTTTTCCCCAATAGGAGAGCTTATACGGAACGTTATTCGGGGTGTACTCGCTTGCTATTGCAGAGACGCGACCGGCTCCGCCCAAGACGGTGCCATTGATTTCGACTTCCGAAGAAGCCTGAATGCCTTTTTTAATCCAGAACGCGACAGGCTGCTTAAGGGGATCGGTCATAATACGCAGCCGGTACGTTCCATACCCGTAGGAGGTATTGGAATCAGGATTTAACGTTTCCCTCCAGTCCCCCGGTACTGAAATGCCGTGAACCTCGTGATCCTCCGATTGAATTTGTTGACGGGTCAGCAGCTGACGGGGATAGAACTCCCATTGTCCGTCCAAGGTTATCGGTGAGGAGTCCTCAAGATCCGATCCTCGCAAGTCGACGATCCCGTCGACGGCGCGGAAAGACTTCTCCACCGGAAAAACTTCCGACCAAGCCCATCTCAGTCCCGAGAGAATACTAAGCAACAAAAGGATGAAAATGATGTTACGACAAGAGGTTCTGGATGGAATTAGTCTATTCATACCGTGACAGTTCGACAAAAGCCGGAGTTATTCCTTTATTTATACTACGAACGACGAGGCGGTATCCTGGGACTTCCACTGCTTATACCAACGGGTAATGTCGGCGCTAATCGGCAGTTCTAACTCGCGTTCTATTCTCTCTTTCAGAATCAAATATTGTTCTTCTACGTCGACAGGATTGCCAGCGGCGTGATAGAGCTTCATCAACGAAAAATAGCATTCTTCCTCGTCTGGACATATTCGTTGAATGCGTAGGTTCACTTGGATGGCTTTGTCCAACGATCCTTGCTGCTGGTAAAACTCGCTTAGTCTATTCATCTGGTACAGCCATAGTAATCGCAAGCGTTCCCGTTCATGTTCCGCCCACAAGTATCCACAATCTCCAAGGTAATCACCCGTGTACATCCCAAGCACGCACTCATAAGCGTCGACGGTACGCTCACCCATGACGCCCAATTGCTTCATCTCATATTCCCATATATTAATATTTACACGCGCTTCTCCAATTTCAAGCTGGTATCCAGCTTCTAAATCTCCGGCGTGAATGGATACCGTTTCCATACTATGTTTTTTTAAGGTTTGACGAATATAATAAATGGCCGTATAGAGATTCTGCGCTGCCTTTGCCTCCTCAACATCCGGCCATAACAATTCAAGCAACACACTACGGTTAACCATCCGGTCCCGATGATGGAGCAAATAGGCAAACAATTCTTGTGCCTTACTTGTCCTCCATTTAACGTTTTGAAACTCCATACCGTTCGGTTTGAACTGAATCCGATTGAAACAGCAGATCAAAGGCGAGTTCGTATCCGGCCGTTTCATCAAGACTTTCATGTTCAGCTTCTCTTTTATCCGTATAACAGTATTTCGTAAACGCTCTCTTTGCACTGGCTTCATAATATAGTCCAGGGCATAAAGTTCAAAAGCGCGCACTGCATACTGATTGTAACCGGTCACAAAAACAATTTCGATGCCCGGAGCGACTGCCTGTATCTGCATACCAAGTTTTAAACCGTCGATCTCGGGCATTTGTATGTCCAGGAATACTACATCGGGCCGATGCTCTAATACGCCTGTAATAGCCTCTTTTGGATTCGAGAACGCGGCCACAATCTCTATATCACTTATTTCACTTTCAAGTATTTTTTGAAGCCCGATCAACGCTAACGGTTCGTCATCAACTAATAGGACTTTCACAGAGGACCTCCTGAACAAGAGAGATAGTATATAAAATAACGAAGAAAAAAATAGTTACTTACGACATGGCTCAGTTTAACGGTTTATCGGCTAAAAACGACCTGTGATGAATAGGGATTAATCTTAGTATTAATTGCTTCCATAGGCTACGCTTGGCTTTCCTTTCATCTTGTAGATTCATTCATTAGCATTAATATCATTATATCCGAATCCCCTACGTACATTGTAAACCTTGTTAATAATTTTTTGATAAATTATCCGCTTTGAGAGGTAAAAAAAGAGCAAGAGCATCTTCTACTCCGAAGACGCCCTTGCTCCAATACTGATCTAGATACGATGGACTTCCAACCAGAATGAACGGGACATGCCCAGAATTAAGATCAAACGGGGGACGCTAAGCTTCGCTTACCAGTAATATCCTAGCGAATGCGGGTTGTTGCTGCGGCAATGTCCCCGAAAGCCCAATGTCCGACCGGGACATCTGACCATCTGGACGAGTCAGCGAAGGATATCGGCTCTCTCTTCCATACCCGATTGAACATAGTAACCGCCTCTGCCCGGCTCAGAGTCTGATCCGGCTGGAAGCTGCCGTCCGGCATGCCATGCATATAGCCAGCTTGCTGCACCCGTGCAATATCATCTTTCGCCCAGTGTCTGGTCGTATCCGGGAAGGTAGCCGAAGCTGCTCCGTTCAGATTCTTCCAGCGTGCCAGCACTGTCGCCATCTCCGCTCTAGTGATCGGACGCTCCGGTGCGAATGTGCTGCTGTATCCCTTCATCCATCCGGCCGTTGTCACGGTATCAATCGCTTCGGCAGCCCAGTTCTGCCCAGCAACATCCGTATAGCTGGCGCGATTCTGCGATGCTGACGATTCCACCAACGGCTGCTCCGATCGGTTAACAGCCAGACGAAACAGAATCTCTGCCAGCTCCGACCGTGTCATCCTACGCGCCGGTTGGAATGTCCCATTCGGGTAGCCTTGCATATACGGCTGCGAATGCTCACTCTCCTGCTCTCCGCCTACGCTCGCGATCTGCTTGTTCAGATGCAGTACCGTAAAGGTGCCGAACTTGTTTACACTAAAACTAAGTCCTGCCGGGTGGTTACCGTCCCAGAGCAGCGTAGGCGGCACCAGTTCTCTGGTGCCGTCGCTATGCTCCACATACACAGCCAGATTGGTCAGGAAAGCCCGGCGTTCTTCGGCAGAGTTCGGCAGCAACTGCTGCGGCAGTGGCAGCACCAGTTCTACTGACTGCCCCTGCAGATTCGTCTCGATCATCACCGGTCGGCCAATAACGCGAACTTCACCCTTTCCGGCGGCTGCTTGGACGAGGCTATTCTGTTTTGCCCGTTCCGCTACCGCCTGGATTGCCGCTTCACTCTTTACCGGACTGAGCGTAAACTGACGGTTCCCGTCCATCGAAGCGAGCGTTGATGGGGACAGGATCAGACGCGCATGGTTAGTGTATACTTCCAGACCGACCCCCGCATCCGCCAGCGTCTTCGCCGTATCCTTTGGCAGAGCGAATTCAAGCTCGGAGACTTCATCCTTTGAATCAGGCATCACCAGTCGGACGCTGGAACGTCCTTCGGCCTTCACGCTGCTCAATGCCTCCCGTGCCTGAGCAGCTTCATAGCTGACCCGGTCTTTTTTCGTCCCGTCGGACAGCGTTGTCCGCTGAATGATGACATTGGAGAGCATAGTACTGCTGTTCTTGCCGCCGTCCACACTGACTGTCACATTCTCGCTCTGTACGGCAGATATACTGCCGCCACCAGTAGACAAATTTTTGGAGGAATCTTTGCCCGGTGCTGCCTCTACATCCCGGACGAACGTCAGATAGAAATCATCCAGCGATCCCCACGCCCCGCCGTCTGCCTGGATGGAAGCACCCACCGTCAGCTTGCCGTCGGTTACCCGTATATCGCGAATGACCGGCTGATTCCACTGTACCCAGCCATTTACACCAGTATCTACCTTATCCTCCTTACCACCGGTCGCGGCAAACAATTTCATTTGCGCGTTCTTCGCATCGCCGCCCTGAATCGACATCGAGAGGTCGTAGTAGCCGGGCTTCAAACCGTAGACCGCCTGTTCCACTTGGAAATGGACCGCATCCGTCGAATAGAAATGCAACGAATACTGGCCCGACTTCGCATCAGAGGCTTTGTTCTGGTAGTCAGTGTGCGGTGTGCTTTCGGCACCGTAAGTAATCTTCCACATGCTTAGATCGCTCTGTTCAAAGCTTCCGTTCACCAGCAGATTCGGCCGACGAATCTCCAGCACCACCTGCGCCGGATAACCTCCTTTGGCTGTCCCCTTAATCACGTAGCTGCCCGCCCCCTGGCTCACCGCTTGCGCTAAGGCTGCCTGATCCCACTCCACAGCAAGCGTTCCGGTGCTGCCGTCGTTATACGTCACGGTGACCGAATGCGGCAGCGAGATGTTCTCGCCCGCGTTGACCGTTAATGTTACCGCTTGGACCTCATCGACCTGGAGCGCAGCAACCGCTCCCGTGTTGACGTAGTTGAACACCTTCAGCGAAGGAAGTGGATGACCCGTAAAATCAAACAGCGCCTGATTGTCTACCGCGCTGCCGCCATACCATTTGCCCGCATCGTCAGGGTCATATTCCGCAGCATAGCTGGCCGCCCAGCCGGAACCATATTGTTCCCATAGCTGCTTGTTCTGCTCTACATCTGCTTGTGTTCCTACCGGCAGCCAGGCTGGCTCCCAATAAAATACACCAATGCCTGCATCGCCTACCTTGGACACCGCTTCAATGACATTACGGACCGACGTGGCCTGCCCCTGAACACTGATCGGATAGTCCAGCGTCTGTCCCGAGCTTGCCGGGGCGGAATTCCCATGTCCATCGCCATCCTCAGATGTATAGGCATAGGACGTTTCCGCCACCATCACTTTTTTACCATACGTATCTGTTACCTGCTTCAGTACTGCTGTGAGATTGCTCAGTGAACCGTGCCAGAACGGATAATACGAGCTGGCAAACACATCATAGTCCACATGGTTGTCCGACAGCGCCTTCGCATAGGAAGCATAGCGGCCCGGCGTCTCCGGGTTGGTAAAATGCAGTGCCACGAGAATATTCGGATCGACGGCACGCACCGCCTGGCTTCCCTTATTAAATAAAGCACTAATCTTCGTCCAATCCTTCTCTCCGATAAACGACTGGTTCGTCTCATTGCCGACCTGCACCATCCCCACATCTATGCCCTGATCGAGCAACTGCTGAAGGCTGTCCCGGGTATAGTCGTACACCGCCTGTCCCTTGTCAGCAAAACTCAGATTCTGCCAGGCCTTCGGCACATGCTGCTTGCCCGGATCGGCCCAGAAATCGGAATAGTGGAAATCCACCAGCAGCCTCAGCCCGTTGTCGGTTGCCCGCTTACCGATTTCGATCGCTCTGGCCAGATCGTTGTTCCCGCCGCCATAGCCGTTACCTTTTGCATCATACGGATGATTCCACACACGCACCCGGACATAGTTTACGCCGGATTCCTTTAGCGTCTGGAATATATCCTGCTCTGTGCCTTGCTCGTTATAGAAGCGTACTCCACTCTGCTCCAGGGAAAGAATACTGGATATATCGACACCTTTGATAAAATCAGACTTCAATCCTTCGACCTTCTTTACGAAAATATCCGCTGCCACCGGGTGGGTCGTATCCGTGCTGGCCTGCTTTAAGGTAAGGCGGTCCAGATAGCCCCACGCAGCCGCAGCGCTGCTGATCCTCGCCCCAATGACCAGATCGGAAGTCTGCTCGGTCAGCACGAATTTCAAGGTCACGCTTCCCCATTGGTTATAGCCTGACGTTGCCACCTCACTGCTCTGATCGGTACCTGCGAATACCTGTACATGTCCCGCTTCGGCATCGGCGCCGCCCATCGATTGCACCGACAGCTCATAACTGCCTGGCTGCAGCGTCGGAAGCTTCTGGCTGACCGTGACCTGCTGGTCCGTCGGCGCCGCGTCGTTGATCCAATACTTGAGTGCATACGTATCTTCAGACGGCGTAATAAAAGGATCACTGGCATAGGCATAATGCTGAATATCCACCTGATTCCAATCTGATGCTTCCACCTGCCACGATTGATCACTCCAGAAGTCCGTCTCGAATCCCCCGTTTACGACTGCCGAGGCACTGGCCGATTCTGCCGCCACCGCTGGTGTCAGCCGCATCGGCCACGAACTGAACATAATCGCCACCACCAGCAGCCACCATGCCTGTCTCTTTCTTCTCATCTCTCTGTCCCCTTTCTTCAACCCCGAATACCATAAACGATTCCGTTTTATGTGAAGCGCTTACATAATTACTTTGATCACTATATCAGACACCTATGATCGGAAACATGGGAGGATTGCAACATTTTGTATTCTTATGCAAGCATTTTAGCGGTGGGGAATATTCCCCACCGCTTGACGTTGTTGTTTATGCGATTTTAATACCTATCGTAAGATTGTTGAGCCTGGGGCTAGGTTCTACATTCAAAATTAACGATGGAGTGGTTCTTTTTCCCCCAGACCAAGCGCCTGTGTTGTGGAAGCATGAATTTCCTGGAAAAGCTCCGGGTTTTCTGCTAGTGACACACCATAAGAAGGAATCATTTCTTTTATCTTCGGTTCCCACTCTTTCATATATTGTGGGAAACATCTTTCTAATACTTCCAGCATAACAGTAACAGCAGTAGAAGCACCGGGAGAAGCACCGAGCAATGCAGCTACCGAGCCATCAGCGGCACTAACCACTTCCGTACCAAATTGAAGGGTTCCTTTTCCAGCCTCCGTATCTTTGATCACCTGCACACGTTGGCCCGCTATTACGATCTCCCATTCCTCGATTTTGGCGTTCGGAATAAACTCACGTAATTCTTCCAGACGCTTTTCATTCGATAACATCACTTGCTGGATCAGGTATTTGGTCAATGCCATCTCTTTTGCGCCTGCCGCTAACATCGTAAAGAGGTTATTGGGTTTGACAGAACAGATCAAATCCAAATTTGAACCCGTTTTCAAAAACTTTGGTGAGAAGCCGGCAAACGGTCCAAACAATAGTGCTTTTTTGTTGCCGATGTATCTTGTATCCAGATGCGGAACAGACATGGGAGGAGCACCAAGCTTAGCTTTACCGTATACTTTTGCATGATGCTGCTCGACAACTTTAGGATTGTTACATACCATAAACAGTCCACTTACCGGAAATCCTCCGATATGCTTGGACTCAGGAATACCCGTTCTTTGTAGTAAAGGTAGACTTCCGCCACCACCACCAATAAAGATAAATTTGGCAGTATGGTATTCGATTTTACCGCTTTCAAGATTATGCACTTTGACTTCCCACGAGCCGTCGCTCGTACGTTTAATATTCTTAATACTATGCTTGTATTTGATCTCGACGTTTTTACTTTGTAAATGGTCAAACAACATGCGTGTTAAAGCACCAAAGTTGACATCTGTTCCAGAGTCGATTTTGGTTGCCGCGATCGGTTCATTCGATGTACGACCTTCCATGATCAGCGGAATCCATTCCTTCAGCTTTTCAGGGTCATCAGAAAATTCCATTCCTTGAAACAGAGGAACGTTTGATAGCGCTTTAAATCGCTTATTCAAAAAAGATACGTCTTGTTCCCCTAGTACCAAACTCATATGAGGTATTGGCTTGATAAAGTCCTGCGGATTACGAATCAAATTGCTGTTTACAAGAAAAGACCAAAACTGTCTTGAGAGCTGAAATTGCTCGTTAATATTTACAGCTTTACTAATATCTACAGATCCGTCGGTTTTTTCGGATGTATAGTTCAGCTCACACAGTGCGGCATGGCCCGTACCGGCATTATTCCATTCGTTAGAGCTTTCTTCTCCTGCGCTTGCGAGTTTCTCAAACACTGTGATTTCCCATTCCGGTGCTAACTCTTTAAGCAATGATCCCAGAGTCGCACTCATGACTCCGGCACCAATTAAGATAACGTCTGTTTTTTTCTGTATGCTACTCATAAAAACCTTCCTTATCTCTTATTTTGCAAAAAAGAGCAGGCCCTCCTGCTTAGGTGATACAAGAAGCAAGGCTCCACTCAGGAACATACCTTTTCTGTCTGTCTCTATTATAACTAAAATATAATATATTAAAAATGATATCGACTATTATCTGATAATTATAAACCATTTGAGTATGGAAAAAAAAGTGATAAGTTGTCCACAGGGCTCCAAGAATATAATACCCAGGCCTTAACTCAGCTTTTTGTAAGGGTTATAGCTTGGATTGGCCGTTACTTGTGGTATCGTTCTCCACTTCATTTTCTCGAAATTATTGAACAAATAAGCATAAACTAGACTAAAGATGGGGCTTCTTCTTGTTACCTACATGCAACAATAATTTTATATATTGACATAGCATATATCATGTTGATATATTGTAATCGTGATATACAAATATTCCTAAGTTGCAAGGAGGTTCTATTTTGAACAGTCAGGATGTTATTTTAGGCATGCTTATGAAAGAATCGTTGACTGGATACGAAATAAAACAGTTATTGGAGGATGTATTCTCCAATTTCTATAGTTCAAGTTATGGAACGATTTATCCCACACTTACTCGAATGGAGAAGGAGGAATTGATAACTAAAGAATTTGTGCTCCAGGAAGGTAAGCCTAACAAGAATGTTTTAAATATAACGGCTAAAGGACGAGATTGTTTTAACGCCTATTTACAAGCGCCACTAGAGGGAGACAGTATTAAGAAATCTGATTTTATGATGAGGCTTTATTTCGGTGAATTTGTTGGGTATGACAAGGTGATTATTTGGTTGAAGCAAGTACAAGAGGAATCACACAAAAAGTTAGATCGATTATTTGAGCAATATTCGCTTTATAAAGATGAAATGCATCCAGCACAGATCATCTGCATCCAAATTGGGATAGAAGAATATAAAGCTAAACTTACAACCATTGCCCAGGGATTGTTAAGCATGGAGCAGTTAGTGCAAGAGGAGAGCAGAATTTAGTGAATTCAAATGCTTACGAAGTAAGTTTTGTACCAGCCATGTTCAAGATGCAACGCTCACAAAATTTTTAGGAGGAATTATTAATGAAAACAATTTTTATCACGGGTGCTTCATCGGGCATTGGGAGAGCTACGGTAAAACATTTTGCTGAAAGAGGATGGAACGTAGTAGCCACGATGCGTTCACCTGAACAAGAAACTGAATTCATTACACTAGATAATGTGTTGGTGCTAAGGCTTGATGTTGAGAAAGAAGACACTATTCAATCTGCGTTAGCGGAAGCGATTCAACAGTTTGATAAAATTGACGTTCTTCTCAATAATGCTGGATATGGAACAATGGGTCTTATAGAAGTAGCTACGGATGAGCAGATTAGAAGACAGTTTGAAGTGAACGTTTTTGGTCTTATCCGTATGACTAAAGCCATGCTGCCACATTTTAGATCTAATCAAGAAGGTTTGCTGATCAATATCTCTTCTATGGGAGGGAAAGTGACCTTTCCTACGATGTCTCTGTATCATTCATCCAAATTCGCGGTAGAAGGATTTTCTGAATCCGTATCTTATGAATTAGCATCACAAAACATCAAAGTAAAGTTGATTGAACCAGGTGCTATTAATACGGACTTTGGTGGAAGATCAATGGAGTTCTTTTTTAATGATGCATTGACGGACTATAAGCCGTTTACTACTGCATTTCTGGGTAAATTGGGTGAAATGGAAAAACACCCAGCATACGCTTCGCCTCCAGATATTGTTGCCGAAACAATATATCAAGCGGCTACAGACGGCACAAATCAATTCCGATATGTAGTAGGAGAAGATGCAAAGATGCTCATTCATATGAAAGAAAATACGGATGAAGAAGAGTATCTAGCAAATATAGCTCAGCATTTTTCTTGAAAAGAGAAAATTTGAAAGCATCGTTCATATAAAGCAAATACTTGAGTTCACATTTTGCATGTCTGCTTGGTATGTCTAAGAACCTGTGAGCGTGATATACTAATCAGGAATTATCCTTGCTTGCCCAACAACCAATACCATAATGTGTTCCATCTACGATTTGCCCTATGAAATGATTCCGCATGATCATGATAATTTTGGTGACTATCCTGTGCTAAATACCTTCAAATTATGAACCGCCGGTTTGCCATTAACATTAGGGTATGCCGGCTTGAATTTATGACGGGAACGTAAGCTATATTCAATTTCATACATTTGGAGGTAAACATGAATCTAAAAAGGATAAAATATTTTATAGATCTCGTTGAATGCAGAAATTTTACAGAAACAGCAAAGAAAAATTTTGTATCGCAGACTACGATTAGCCAACAAATTGCCGCAATTGAGAATGAGTTCAACATTCAGTTGATCGACAGAAAACAAATTCCGATTGAGCCTACAAAAGCGGGATGGCTATTTTATGCAGAGGCCGTCGTGCTTTGGAAGCAATATAATCATATGCAAACAAGCATGGAAAATTTTCAGAAAAATAATACCCAACTATTGAGCATCGAATATGCTGCGATCACAGATATCCAAAGCTTGTTAAAATTCATTCCTTCTTTTAAAGAAAATCATCCAAAGATTAAACTTGAATTAAATAAAGTATTGCTAAAGGATGTCGCTGAGTATCTGCAAAAAGGAATATATGACGTGGCCGTTGCCTTCGACTCAGAGTTTATAGGGAAAGAGGAAATCCTAACCCACACATTATATAGCGGACGATACTACGCAGCTGTAAGTAAACAACATCCCCTCTTCTGTTGTGAATCCATCTCAAAGGATGAATTATATAGGTATCCGCTTGTCATGCTGAATCCAATGGTTATTGGAGACTCCTATTATTTAATGATTCAACATGCCATGGAAGATGGTTACCAGCCCAACATCCTCAGAACCGCAGATGATGTCGAAACCAAGCTGTTTTATATCATTACAGAGAATTTAATTGGCTTTTTCCCAAATAACTATGATCTTGCTGACCTGAAGGAAGAGGTCCGATTCATTCCCATACATGATTCTCACCATACTTTTAAAATCGAAATAGGCTACTTAAAAAATAATTCAAATCCGGCATTATACTCATTCCTGCATCAAATACAAAATTCGATTTAGCAATAGTCCATAAGTTTTTTGTGTTATACATTGTCATTTTTTTCACATAGTATATAAGTGTAGATCATTTCAGCAAGGAGTGACGATGAGTATGGGTAAGTTACTATTAACGGGTGTAGATGGCAATCTGGGCAGACAAGCGGCTGAATATTTATTGAAATTAGTGGAAAAAGACCAAATTATTTTTTGTGCATATGATCCGGCATCTTTACAAGAATATGCAGAACAAGGTATTGAAACGCATGTGACCAATTTCAATAAAATAGACGGTCTTGCAAAAGCTTTTGCTAATGCAGATCAGCTTGCTTTAATCTCCATGCCTTTTGTAGGGGAAAAGCGCCAAAATGCACACAAAAACGTGGTCGATGCGGCGAAAGAAGCTGGAGTAAAACAAATCATCTATACTTCATTGGTTAACGCGGCTGATGAATCCAATCCAAGTGTTGAGAAACTGGACCATGTGTATACGGAGGATTATATCAAAAATGTCGGGTTAGATTATATTTTCCTGCGTAATTCGCAATATGCGGAAGCCATGGTTACCAATTACTTCACCTTTGTGAAGTCGGACGGCGTGTTGAAAAATAACCAGGGTGACGGCAAGATGGCCTATATCTCACGGAAAGATTGTGCAAAGGCTGTCGCTTATGCATTAGCAGCAGACAACTATCATGAGGCAATATTAAATATAAATGGTCCTGAATTAATAACAATGTCCGACTTTATCGAGATTGCAAATGAAGTAACGGGTCATCATGTAACCTACAAGCAGATCACGGATGAAGAAAATTACGGCGTATTTGATGCAATGGGAGTTCCCAGAACAACGGATGGCAAATTTGCAGAAGATTCCGAAGCCCCCTTCTCTTCAGAAGGTATGGTTACCTTTGGACAAGCGATTCGCTTAGGGAAAATGGATATATTTACGGACGACTTCAAGAAGCTGACGGGCCAAGATCCCGTAACGGTGAAATATATGTTTGAACATGCGAATGAATACCAAGTGGGGGAACGACACTCCAAAGATAATTAATCCAAGTCATGACCATGTTTGCAGAGAGAGATTGGAAGCCGATGTATGACCGAAGAGTGGGGTGCGCGGCTCCCAGCATATCATCAACAAAGCGAAGCTCTGGGTACCTTCACCAAGGAACCCAGAGCTTTTCGAATTTTCATAGTTACTTACGTGAATATGAGTTTCAAAAATTCCTTGTATCATATGTGTAGCCTTCCTTTATACTCTGGAATTCTGCAAATTCGATCCGATTGCGTCCATTTTGCTTGGCTTGATAGAGCGCCTTATCTACCGCAGCAAAAAGTTGGATTAAATACTCTTCTGGATTGTCCAGTACATGTTCATGATCAAAATCCTCAATGGATAAAATCCCTATACTTATCGTAATGGAAACCTGTTCGATCTCATGCTCCACTACAATGTGGTTCGACTCTACCGATAATCTCACTCGTTCCGCTAATTGTTTGGCTAACTGGCGTTCTGTATGCGGAAGGTAGATCATGAATTCCTCCCCGCCATATCGAGTTAGAATATCGGTACTACGAATGGATTGTTTGACTGCTTGAGCAGTACGATAAAGAACTTCATCCCCTTTTACATGTCCATAGCGGTCATTGATAGCTTTAAAGAAATCAATATCGAAGAGTATGAGTGAAAACGGGGTTTTATAATGAATATTGGTAATCACCTCATGAGTCAGGTGTTGGGTCAAATAACGGCGATTGTAGCAGTTTGTTAAGCTGTCCGTAAGGACTAATTCTTCCAGTTTTCGATTGGCTATGGATAACTCATGACGAATGCGATCAAGTGAATGATTTCGTTCCTGAAGAATCTCATTCTGCCGATTCATTTCTTTAACCAGATAGCGCTCTTGTGAGACATCCTGAAACGTAAGGATATGACCGATTTGCATACGGTAAGAATCAACAATCGGAGAAGCTTGTAGTATAAAATGACGCACGCCGTCGCGCTCAACGATGATTTCCATTGGAGACAAGGTATTTTCTTTTTGCTTATAATGCTCCAGAAATCTCTTGCTACTGTCCTCTACACGAACAGACCCCAGAAACGCCTCCATATCAAAGTGATCGCCCACATGTAGATCTATAAAGGATCGTAAAGCTTTGTTGACTTCAACAATGGATTCATTTTCATCTAGCACAAGTATTCCATATGGAATCGTATTGATCACATCCTCATGAGCGATGTAAACAAGATCAAACACATTGTATTTTTTAATCACATATATGAAAAATAGATCTGAAAGAAAAATCCCAAGAGAAGTCAATCCTGGAATAATCGGCAACCACTCGCTTAGGACCACATTAAGAAGGGCGTCGCTACCTGCAAAAGCGAACAGCACGAATATTCCCCACAGCATTATTTTTACTTGTTTTTTAATCGTTAGGGACGTTTGGGAGGAATACAGTGCCCGAAACAAAACAAAGAGGGAAGCAAAAAAGTAACTGACCAGAATAACGATCACAATCCAGAACCATGGGCCATATGCTCTATAGATGTAACCGCCCTCCAGCGGAGCTACAAACAGACCAACCGGGTTTATGACCACTCCAACTGCTGCAATAACCGCTGGCGCAAACAACAGGAATAATCTTTTTTTTCCTAATTTATCAGCATTTCCGGTAAGAAAAACGGTAAGAAGCAGCCAACCGCTCCCCAACATGGAGAGTGAGACAAAGGACATGGCCACATAAAACAACTGCAACCGCCGATCATGAGCCATATCTGTGGCAAATTGACACAATGGCCAAAGCATCATTAAAAAATGAAATAAGAAGTAAACCTTATGTAAGTTTGTAATCCTAGCGGTAGCAAAAACATAAACATATAAAGCAAACAATAGGAGGAATAAAACGAGATCATACCATACTGATGGGCTCACAAATCTTCTCCTTTTTTGATTCGACAACTACCATTCATTGAAATACAGGATTTTGAAAAATCCTCAAATCGTATATTCCTTTACTATTGCGTTCAGTTAAATTAACTACATCTTATCATATAGCAAAAAGAGTGATCTAGCTTACATAATCGCAGTCTAATCTCTGACGGTTCACCGGGTTGTCTGTAACGGCAAGTTTTAGGGCCATCCGTTACCGGACGGCCCTTTCATAATCCATATTAATGATCCAGGGGAAGATTATCCGAGAACAAATCCGGATTGTCCTTGAGCATTTCCGTGATGACGTCCGCCACCATCGCCGCATCACAAACCCTTACAACCGCATCGCCAAGCTGTCCCTTATACATTGCACCTTTACGTTCAAGGACCTCATCTACTTTCCAAAAATGCTCCGACCACGACAACCCACAATGTCTGCGGGAAGGTACAGGGATTTCCGTTCCATCAGGTAGAACCGTGTAAAGCAGCTCATGCTCATCCGTTAGTCTGCCCTGGATGTCCAACCATTCTTCAACTCCATGGATAAATGTGTTGCGTTTTAAATCGACCCCCACCAACAAGATGGTCGCCTTTCGATCGAGCAGCTTCCCCCAGGCGGAGCCTCTTGCGCATGGCGTATCGTAAAGATGATCGTCGTTGGTGAAAGCTATGGAATCCTGACCTAATGCTGCCACCGAATGGGTGGGGTGTAAAGAACGTATCACGCCAGGCCGTTTGCGAAAAAGTTCAGGTAGGATACCCACGCAGCATGATGACTGCTCCACGTAAAATCTCGGATTATCCGCATTGATGTAGGACCACGTATGGGTAGGTAACACCAACAGCCCATCCTTCATATACTCTGTAAACGCATCCAAGACTGTGTCCGCACCACCCTCGACCGCTCCCATACTTTTCATCGAAGAATGGACCAACAATGTCCCTTTGCTGTCAATACCCATTTGCTCTAATTGCTTCATTAAGCTCTCTATTGTATGCATGTTCTTCTCCCTCCCAGATTATTATACCAAAAAATTTCCATTATTTATAATACAATTCACCACACTGTCTGAAACACAGCGAAAAGACTGCTTGTCCAGAATCATAGCTATCTTCCCGATAGGGTACTCCTTTTTATTGTAAAAAAAGGAAGGCATAGCGTACACCTTCCCTTAACTCGTATTATTCGTTATCCGGGGCGGCCGGGGACATCAAGCCTTGAATGGCGCCGAAGAACGGACGAATGGACTTGATCATGCCGTAGCCCATCTTTACGACCGGAACAAATTTCTGGATCATGCCGAACAGCCGCAGGCCGCCACCGAGCGCACCGCCGAGCGCTCCTGCGCCTGCACTGGCGCCACCCAAGCCGCCGAGCAGCGAGCCCATCATCGGCAGGAATGCCGACACCTTGGCGCCCGGCTTGCGGGAGCGCGAACGGATGGACGGCTTGCGCGCGCCGCTTCTCCGATTGCCCAGACGGACGCCCGGGGCATGCGAACCGGCTCTGTGTTTGGGAGATCGGGAGCCTTGCTTCCCGGAAGAAACACGTGGGGGGGCTCCAGCGCTGGCAAGTAACAACCCGCCGCAATTAACGTCGGTGATGTAGCCGACGTAAGTCTCTCCGCTGTGCAGGGTGACGCAGACCGGACGGCCCTGAAGCTTCTTAGCCCGTTCACGCATCTCATTCGATTGTGCCATGGAAGTTCACCTCGCTCACTGATTATAATTCAGTTTACGACAGGGGCGGGCTGCCTGCTTGTGCGAATGGGGTATGCGCACGCCCAAAATCGCCTGATGGACTCGCCGTCACCGGAGCATTAACTTGTTATTGACTCCCTGCATTTTCATACCTGATGCATTCTCTCAATCCAGCTCCGCGCGGGAGAATAGATCCCGGATCACCATCTCATCCTCACAGACCTGCTTCAACCGTACCGCGAACCGCTTAATAGCTTCGCTATTCTCCGAATAAGCACAGAACATATCTGCTTCCGGGTCAAAATGAATCGTATCTACCCATTCAGGCATATATTCGTTCATAAACACAGCGGCCAAAGAAGCCCAATCGTACCCGTTGCCTTCAAACCCTTCGTCTGCCCGGGTCTCGAACAATTCCGATCGGTAGCTGCCGACATTTAGAATGACAGACATGCCTCCACCCCGCTGATCCACGAGTATAAAAGGGGCAACGTCCTCTTCTGCGGCTTCCGCTTCCAGCCGTGCAATGACCTCTGAGCGTGCTTGATCCGTAAAGCAAAGCACCCCATTTTCCTGAACGATCAGCCCTTCCCGTATCCGCCCATCCAGCCAGTCGCTGATCCAGCCGGGAGCATACCCGCCTTGACCGAACTCGCCGCCAAAAGCGATCATTTTCTCATATACATCCAGATATTGTTGACGGCTCGTATTCGGATAAGAGCTTGTGTACAGCCAGAACTGCACATCGTACATCAGAGTAGAAAGCTCATCCGCATGAAAGGAAAAGTGTCCCTTCTCTTCAACAATTCGGGTACAGACTTTGCGGATCTTCTGCTCAAGCTGGTCCACCCCAGGCACATGGCTGCACAGCTTCGCGAGCAAAAGCGAGAATTTGCCTACGGCTACTTTGCGCAGATCCTCCTCTTTATCTTCTTGAGAGGTATCGTATTCCTCCTCATTTACCAGGCCGCGTATAAAGGTCTCGAAGTCTGGGGCCAGGACCGTAATCTCATAATTGTCTTCCTGATCCACATGAATCACCTCGGGTTCGCCGTCCCTCCCGCAGTTCCGGTAATCCAGCATCACGACATCATGGCCTGCCGAAGGGCAGTCACAAATCACCACGCCGATGTCAGGATACCCCCACTCCTCAATCATAAACGGACTGCCGAGATCGCCACCGAGTGAATAGCTTTTCTCGCGTCCGATGCCCATAATGCCCGTAATCGCAATATGATCCCCGGCCCATGAGGTCGCGTCCTCCGTCGGAAAACAAGTATTATAAGGAACTCCCCCATTGTGCTGCTTCATCAGACTGATATAAGAAGCAGGAAGCTTGTAACCGAGTTCTTCTTCTATAGAAGCAATCAGCTCATCCGTAGGCGGGGCAGAAACATATTCTCTTAGCGCATAACCGCTATCGTCCCAAAAATCGGAGAGATCCATCCCTTCAAAAGGAGTTGCAGCCGTCCCCGAATCATTATGCTGCTCTCTGATTGCCCGTCTAGCCGCGGCGTGTTGTCCTTTGCCTAACTTGCGCTGGCTGAAGTTCAGTAACATGGCCGTATTCTCGTCGTCAGGATCGAGGTCATGGGCGATACCCAGTACTCTCACTGCTTCCTCATATCGATTCAAATAGTAGCAGGCATATCCCACACGAAAATGCCACAAACATTCATTCTGCCCCTGTTCCGCAATCATCTCAAGCTGTTCAAGCGCTTCTTTATAACGTCCCAGATTGTTATATGCTCTTGCCAGGCTGCTGACCACCTCGTAATCTCTGTCCTCTGGAGGAATCTCCATCAGGGTGTCTACAATCTTCTGGTACTCATCATCTTCATGCCACTGCGTCAGCTGCGCGATTAGTTCTTTGTCCATGCTCTACCTCCCCAGGCGTATAATCAAGTTACTATAAATATGGAAAAATATGGTTTTATCCACAACATTATTTTTTGCCGTCACTTATGATAAAATTCACCGCGATGGCTGAAGGGGCACGTTTTTCACACAATTTTTGAGTACATTTATAATATAAGTTGAATCGATGTTCTTAGCAAACCTTGGCAAGGAAAACAAACCATTTGTCGAATTCAAAAAGAATTCCGGTGGTGAGCGGCGTTACCATGAGAAGAGTGGGTGCTTTGTATCTCAATAATATGCTCTTATTGAATCATTGAGCCGTCTCTTCATTTCATCGCGCACATGCTTAGGTTCAATGCATTGGCATTTATCCCCGAAGCTCATTAGGATTCCGTAACCATAATCATCTTCAATAAAATCAAGATATGCATAGAATTCGCCATTGCCGAGGGGAGTAATGTTCTCTTCTCCACAATAATCCAACATCCTGTCGAGAATGGAATGGTCTAGCTGCAATTTTATTTTTTGCATTTTTCTGGACATGGTATCTGTAAACTCTGAAAAAGCCGGGGGAATCTCACGCATAGCAAAACGCTCTTCCGTTCTCTCCAATTCAGATATGCGGGATAGCTTGAATACCCGAAATTCTTGCCGCTTCAAACAGTACCCCTGCACGTACCAGTGATTTTCTTTCAATAACAGACGATGAGGTTCCAAGGTCCGCATAACCTTGTCTCCTTTAGCGCTTAGATACATAAAAGACAGTATGCTACAATGCTCCAAGGCTGTTCGAATCATTTCAACTTTGGTCTGCAGATCATTGTTGCCCAGCCAAGCAGATAAGTCAAAAAAGATTTGGTTGGCTTTCAGCGTAATTTCATGCTGTTTATCCTCCTGGATAAAGCTTTTTACTTTGGCCAGGGTAGCAGTGGTTTCCTCACTGGATAATGCATTGGAAATAAAGCCAAGCCCCATCAGTAGAGTGGTTATGTCCTTGACGGTAAAAAAGCCTTTTTCTATCTTATATTCATTCATGATCCCAATTCCCCCTCCTACACCGGAGCTGGTCACAATTGGAATACCTGCTTGATTAATTGTTTCAATATCACGATAAATGGTTCTAAGTGAAACTTCGAACAGCTCGGCCAGCTCTTTCCCGCCCATTTTCTCTCTTTGCAAGAGCAGCATAATGATAGCGATTATTCGTTCCAGCTTCATAATCATCCTCCTGAAATTTATGTACTATGACTGACATAAATGCTGTCAGCGATACATTGCTATACTAAGCTTATCAAATACTAAGGAGGAACTATAAATGGATTACAAGAACGAATTTTACCACACTTTAGACAAGACCAACGAAATTGCTCTGGCAACAGCGGTAGCAGGCGTACCCAATGTTAGGATCGTCAACTTCTGCTATGATGTCAGCAAGCCAGGAATCTTGTATTTTGCGACAGACAGAGAGAACCAGAAGGTGGTCGAGTTTGCTCAAAATAACAATGTTGCCTTCACAACCGTTCCCTCTGATGCTTCTTCTGTGCCGCATGCGCGCTCCAATCATGCAGTTGTACATAAGAGCCAGTACACCATAGAAGAGATTAAGGACCTGTTTATCCAAAAAATTCCCGGATATAATGAGACACTCTCAGCCATTGGCGACACATTGGATGTTTTTGAAATTCACATCAAGGATGCTTTTGTCATCGTGGATTATGAAACCGCCGGACCGATTTCTTTTGAGATATAGCGTACGGTTCAGCTTAACAGGTCTATCGGCGAAAAATCCAGTGCGACGAAACACTCTGTCGACATCCTAGCCGCATACAAAATAGCAGATAAAGTATGACCAGTACCTGCCGAATTCAAGCGACTCTATTCTTATATTCTAAATCAGCGAATGATCAAGACTGGCATTCAGCATGCGTAGGATCATGAGTTAATTGCACACCTGTGCGCGAAATTTCTTTAGGTGTTATTTTTCAAAAATGTTTCTCTGGTCAAGCTCAAAAAGGCTTCGATTGCAGGCGATATCCACTTCTCTTCATGCCACATCATTTGGGTTGCAAACGATGTGGCGGTCAAATCCCACGGCAACGGAACCAGTTCTCCACGATTCACTTCTCCGATCACGGCCATTTCAGGCAATATGGCAATGCCCATTCCTATTTTCGCACATTGTTTAATAGCCTCGGCACTGTAAAACTCCAATTCGGTAATTCCCCCCGTGCCCTTCTGTGAAAGACTTCGATCAAAAAAAGTGCGATAGGAGCATCCCTTCTCCGTCAACAAAAAGGTCTCGCCATGAAAATCTTCAATGGCCAATGCAGGATGTGCAGCCAAAGGATGATCTGGTGATACCAATAGATAAAAGGGCTCATCCAGCATTTTTTCACCGCAAAATCCGGTCTCGCCCTTATCCTCATCCAGCATAAAAATAATGTCAGCGTCCCCTTCACGCAAGCTCTGTTTGAGGTTCGAATTAGCCAGCGGTCGAAACATTAACCGAATCGCTGGATAGCACAAACGAAACTGGCGTAATACAGCCGGCAACCGGTACGTACACAACGTTTCATCGGCACTTATGACTACCGTACCCGTCAATTCGCCGGATTGCTTGACGGCATGCTGTGCTTCTTCAACCACACTCAATATGTTATCTGCATAGCGCAGGAACGTTCTCCCTGCATCGGTCAAAGTCACATTTTTACCCAATCTGTCCACCAACTTGACACCCAATTCTTCCTCTAAGGCCTTCATTTGCATCGTAACCGTGGAAGGGACATAGTTCTGCACTTCGGCAGCTCGGGTAAAGTTGAGTGTGGAAGCAAGCGTATAAAAGGTTTTTAATTGGCGCAATTCCATCGAGTTCCTGCTCCTTAGTTCAAAAAAAATGAACGTTATCTTCATTAACGTTTCTTTGACTTAACAATAGCAGCATCGTAGAGTGATGACAAGGAAGGAAGTCCATACTTTAGCTATGAAAAGGAGTTTTTTATATGAGAGATTATGAAATTTATGAACTAGGAGATGTTCTGCTGCAATCCGGTGACACTCTGCCAAATGCCATTCTCGCCTACAAAACATACGGCATGCTAAATGCAGCCAAAAATAATGTGATTGTATATCCCACTTGGTTTGCCGGCTTGCATACTGATAACGAATGGTTAATCGGACCTGGCAAGGCACTGGATCCAGAAAAATATTTTATCATCGTTCCCAATATGTTGGGCAATGGACTCTCCTCCTCGCCAAGCAATACGCCACCGCCTTATCATCAAGCAAATTTCCCGCTGATTTCGATTTATGATAATGTGCGACTACAGCATCAACTGGTGAATCAAAAGTTTGGTATTGAAGAAATCGCCCTCGTTGTAGGTTGGTCACTAGGGGCTGTACAGACCTTTCAGTGGGGGGCAAGTTATCCTGATATGGTACAACGAATCGCTCCATTCGGCGGGACTGCCATGACCCGGACACATGCAAAGGTTGTATTTGAAGGAATGATCGCTGCCCTTCAGGCTGATTCTGCTTGGAACAATGGCTTTTACACGCAGAAACCCAAAACGGGATTGGCAGCCATGGGTCGAGTCTACGCAGCTTGGGGGTTCTCTCAGGCTTATTATCTAGAGCAGCTCTATCAGCAAGAGGGCTACCACACACTGGAGGAATATCTCGTCGATTACTGGGATCACGTATTTTTGACCTTTGACGCGAATGACCTGATCACCATGTTACGTACCGGAATTACAGGTGACATTAGCGCTAATCCGACGTATAACGGCGATTTTAACCTTGCATTAAGCAGGATAACAGCACGGGCCCTGGTTATGCCGGGAAGTACAGACCTTTTCTTCCCTCCCCAGGATAACAAAGCTGAAGCATCACTTATGCCCAATGCATTCTTCCTCCCGATTGAATCGAAGTGGGGTCATTGCGCAGGCATTGGACAGCATGAGCCAGATTCCGTATTTATAGATAACAGTCTAAAAAGCTTCTTGCTTGAATGAAGCTGAGGAGGAGCGGATTAAATTGAAAAATAAATTGATTATATATGTCCTTGCACTTGCTGTTTTTCTAATTGGAACCATTGAATATATTATTACAGGAGTCATTGAAATGATCGCCATGGACTTGAGAGTATCTACTTCCGAAGCTGGTTTACTGGTGACTGTATTTGCTCTCGCAGCGGCCATTGTTGCTCCGATTCTGATTGCATTAACAATTAATATGGATCGCAAGAAGCTACTGATGGCTGCCCTCAGTGTGTTTATTGCCAGCAACGGACTTATGCTTGTAAACCTTTCTTACGAAACATTACTATGGGTACGAATTATTCAAGGGGCTAGCGGAGGAATCGCTACCGTAGTAGCCATGGCAGTAGCGACACGACTCGTCGAAAAAGAAAGAAGGGGCAATGCCATCGGTATTATTTTGATGGGGCTCAGTAGTTCGTTAGTTCTGGGTGTTCCAGCTGGTACATTTTTTAGCGAGATGTTTGGATGGAGAGTTTTGTTTATTTTGATCGGTATAATAAGCGTTCTTCCATTGTTTATCATCTATAAAAAGGTTCCTGCAATCAGAGAAGAAGAAGCTGTTACCTTCAGGATGCAGCTCTCTATTTTAAAAGATTCAAAAATTGTAACTGCCTTGGCTATTACTTTATTTTATATTGGTGGTTACTCTACGCTCTTTACTTATATTACACCTTTCTTGCAAGCCGCATCCTCTCTTTCCATAACCGAAATTAGCGGTGTTTTATTCCTAGCGGGAATTTGCAGCTTCATCGGATCCAAAGTGGGTGGACAATTGGCAGATACAAAGGGATCGAAATTCACAATTTGTATTGGACTCCTGTTACAGGGAGCAATGCTCCTTTTATTCACTCTAGCTGGTGTCAATATCATTGTATTAATCTTGGTTTTAATGATCTTTATGTTAGCAACCTGGAGCATTTCCCCTGCTCAGCAGCTATTTTTGGTCACTCTGGCACCTCGAAATCCAGACATTGCCCTGAGCGTAAATACTTCCTTCATCCAATTTGGTTTTGCGCTAGGATCTGGATTAGGCGGCCTTGTCATCAGTCGTACCTCTGTTCTGAATTTGAATTGGGTAGGTTTGGCTGCTGTAAGCGTTGCATTACTTCTTGCCATCTTGCTATTCAAAAAAATGAGCAGTGGGATTGGAACGTCTACTGTTACTAAAGAAAAACATTAAATAGCTCCCTCTTTCTACAATCCCAGCATTCAAATCCAAGGCATTTTTTAACACACCGGGCACGCCATTCCCATATTCAGATGTACATAAAAGTACATCATTTGCCTCCCTCAGCTGTGTCCGTATTTCTTTTACCGAAGCAGGTCCTTCATCGAAATCGAGATCAGGGTTGAAAGACGGAAGAACGCTCAACCCTTTCCTTGGAAAAAATTTCGCTCTACTTATGATCCGGTTCTCCGTGCTGTTTGTAACGGCAAGATTTAGGACCATCCTTTTGCGGGATGGTCCATTCTTTGATATCGTATCTTTTTTTGCAAATAGAACAAGTGAATCAATTCCTCCAAATTACACTTTTGCTTAATTTAATATTCTCTTTTAATTACAAAAAACGAACCTCGGATTGTTCCAGCTAGTTTAGACTTCTGCCTGGCAAACTTAAACTTTCCTTCTAGCTCCTTTGGTACCTCCATCCCCTCAGAAAGCTTAAAACCAACGGCCCGCTTCTTAGGGTCATCAACCGTATACATGACGTTGACCTCAAGACCATCCTCATAAAAGACGTAAGCAAATTTGATATTTTCCACTTGAAACTGCGACGTTTCTAAAGGTTTAGCCGCAAACTCAATATCACGTTCTTCTTTCAAAATTAGGTTCACATAATCAAGGGTCTCCTGACTTTCACTAGCTGCCACAACCGTAAATTCATGCTTGTATTTGTTCATAAAGTAACGGGCTTCATTAGCACGCAAACCAGCGAGCGCTTCTACTACAGGTGAAGACTCTAAACCAGCCGTAGACACATTATTAAAATCAACCATATAGGACATTTCCATCTCTCCTTTTATCTCATTATTCCCCAAAAAACTTGCTGCTACTCAATAGGCTCAAATCTACTAACGGGATCATCTAGACCTTCCTCACGATTCTTCTTTGTCAAAATAATCATCTGGCAAATGTAGTTCTCGCAAACAACCGATAAATTTTTCTCTGAATTTCGGATCTCTTTGATATTTCGGCCATACCGCCTTATAGTAAGGCAGCAACTTCTCATGTGGAATAATGCCCCAGTACAAAATTAAGTTATTCATAACCTGCGGACCGCCTCCCATCAACATCTGTTCAATGATCTGCCAGCCTCCCAGCTTGTTTTCGCAACTGCGCGCGGCATAGATGGCCGTGGTTTGCATTTTCGGGTCGGCGTGACACAAGAAAGGCGCAAAGTTCTGGAGAGTAATCGCACCGTAATCTTCCAAAATATACCCTGCATAACGCAACGTTTCCGGGTCATGAATCCTGTCAAGCCTTTGCAAGATCACTGAAATACATTCCGTTAAATTCACAATTTTACCGTAATCATGTAGAATCTGTAAAGCTTGCAGAAAACCCTCATGCCCATCCGATTGCAACAGCTCCAGAAGATATTTTCTACCCGCGTCAAAAGAAGTTTTGCAGATTAGCCAAATGGCTGCGGTCCGATTTTTTGGGCTTTGCTCCGCAATATTTTTCAAAAAATCAAGGGTTGGCTGAGATATTTTCTTAAACTTGGACATTCCATCAAGCGCTTTTGCTTGGATTTCTTCGTTTGGAGCGCTCTGATAAATCTGGATCAGCGCATTCTCATCACCCGGTATTCGACTGCCAAACCACCCGATATCATAATCCAGAATAATTTCATCCAGCCAGCGCTCGTACCAGTCCAGAAAGCTGTCTTCATAGACAAAGAAAAAAGGATGATCGGGATGAAAATCGGAGGTGTACACAATTCTCCCCCTGTATTTCCCTTCAAGTACGAGATACATGTCGTATTCGCAGCCTTGGGTGCCTATGTACAACATGCCGCCCAGCACCTTATTACAGACGTCGTCGTATTCCTCATCGGGGATGTCCTCATCCTTGGTCAAGGGCTCAATCAGATGGTTCCATTCCTCTTTGGCCATCCCGGGATGCAGAACGGATTTTGCAAGGAGTGCCTGGCGCTCGGTATTGGAAGCTGCCTTTTCAATCGGATAAATTCCATAATAGGGTCCGGCGCCTCCGTTGCCGACTTTCGTTAAAAACTGCGCGTAAGGCTCAGGAAGAGTGACCTGATTGTGGGCTTGCCAGTCCGCCAGCTCTTTTGCTGTAAGCCTCTCATTAACCTTGTATTGATGTGAGGATGCTCCAAACACCGAGAAAGCCGTGTCTTTGCGCATGGCTTGATTCAGTTTGTTTTTTATTCGATCCAGTTGCGTTTCTTTCTTCCCAAACCACATATTTGAACCCTCCTATTGACTATAGCCAGGTTTCCTTTGTTTGCTTAACCAGCAATTTTATTATTTTTTCTAAGGGTCCAAGTGGAGAATTTCAAACGAGCGGATTCGTTTCCATTATAAAAGCATATAATATATTCGAAATCTGCTTTCTTACTTATAGTTTAACAAGCTTATCTAAAAAATGCGTATACATTTCCCTAACTATCCGCTTCTGATACGGTTCACCGCGCTGTCTGTAACTGGAAAGTTTTAGGGCCATCCTTTGTCGGATGGCCCTTACCTTGTAATCACATACGTTTAAACCATCAAGCACCATCGAACGCCAAACTTATCAACAAACGAGACTAAACCCAGTCTACGCTTTCATTAGCTAATATTTGTAAATCATTCATAAAAACAGATGCATGGTCGCCATCACAAACAGAATGATGAATTTGTAAAGAGACAGGCAGGAACTTTCACTGCTTTTTTCAATATCAGTTATCCTTTTTAATATTTTATGCCATTATATTGTCATTTTCCGACCTATTTATCCACTGGAATACTCTGAGCAAAACGAAACACATTATGAGGATCGTACTTTCGTTTCACCTGCTTCAATCTGCCAAAGTTCACGCCATAATACGCCTTGGGCCAGTTCTTAATCTGTAGATCGGGAAAATTCACATAATCCCCTTTAACAAAGGGACGTAACGCTCTGCGAAACCTTTCCACCCACTGAATATTCCGCTCCTGCTCCCCATTGTTTCTCCAGCGGGCTGACAGTTCGTAGATTGTCTCAGCCTTCCGATGAGGATAGGCCGTTGCAGTAGGCGATACTCGGCTCACCGCGCTTCCTGCACCACCTAAGCTTTGACTCCACACGCTAGAATGTCTGTTGGGTGCTTTGGATAAAAAGTCACGTATAATTCGTACTCCTTCAGGCGGCAAAGCTTGGAACCCGTAGGCCCCGGTTATTTTAAACTTCGGTTCCAAATTCAGGTCCGATTCGGCAAAAAATTTGGTTGCTTCAATAAAAGGTACTGTCTTCACCATCACCTTCACCGGAGTGCCTGCTCGCAAGAGCGGTCTAATCAATCGACGCAGCTCCTCTGCACCGCCAAGCAATTGCCCGGTAGATACAATGGTTCCCACCTGCTTGGCAGCCACCTCAATTGTTGAGGTTAAGCGGTTCGTGACAGACGGGGCCCAGCGCTGCCAAGCTGGTAACACCTTCTCAAGGTCACTCCATTTCCATGTAATACTGTAAATAGATACCGAAGAAATCGGCCTAACCCGAAATGTATATTCTGTAGCAACACCAAAGTTCCCTCCCCCTCCGCCTCGTGATGCCCACAACAGATCGGAATGTTTCTTCCGGTTTGCCACAATCGTCTTTGCCCCATACCGTCCCGAAGCTACGACCATCTTCACTTGTTTCAAGTTATCGCACGTAAGTCCATATTTGCGGGAAAGAAGTCCAATGCCTCCTCCCAGGGTAAGGCCAGCTACGCCTACGTCGGGCGCAGTCCCCGCCGGAATGGCCACACGCTTATCCCACAGCTTTTTGTACACACGGGCAAGTGGATTTCCCGTTTGTACAATGGCCACTCTATTTTTTCGATCAACCTTAACCTTATTCATCTCGCTCACATCAATAATAATGCCGCCATTTACAGCCGAGAAGCCTTCATAGCTATGCCGCCCGCTGCGCACTCGCAGACGTATGCCCCGCTCACGAGCCCATTTGACTGCGTTGATCACATCCTGAGTCCGTTGGCAAAAAACAATGACCCTTGGAAATTTGGAAAAGCGCCTATTGAACTCCATTCTGGCCGTATTGTATGATGGATTGCCCGGAATTACGATCCTTCCGGTTAATCGTGTACTTTTCTTTTGCAACTTTTGTGCCATCTACTTTACACCATCCCTGCTCATGACATAAGCCTTTCTCATCAACTTATTTCTATGTAGGGACACCTGTCCTAGTAACGGCAAACGCCCAGTTTATATCGTAAAAGTAGAACAAAGACGTGGGAGATGTATAAGTTCTTCATTCATCAGGTAGCCCACCTTTTGCTCAACCAATCCTGTAATAAACCTCCTTTAAGTAAAACTATTTAAGAGCTGCACATCTTACAGAGCATTTAAATGTAGTATGCTGTAGTATTTTTCACTAATTTCCTATATTATACACATGGCTAACATGACTAATAAGGGATGATCCATTTCCTTGTCTGTATGAAGAGGATATGCTGGAGGTGCATTTGCTTAAGGAACGAAACGGTGGCGTCAGATGGAGAGATTGGTCACAAAAAAATAGAAGAGAGGCACTAATGCCCTGCCTCTCTTCTATAACGCATATGAAGCAGCTTGACACCGTGTTTCAATATCGTCATTTACGCTTTCGGGCGATCACCGCTAACCGGCCGTCCTCGGTTGAGTATTCACACGTAGACAGTACAATAAGCTTGTGGCTATATCGGGCTGTCACGCCCGTATCGTAAAGAGCGAGTTTTTTGATGTTCTGAATATATGAGTCAAACTCGGCGGGCGTACTTACCTTCTCAATCTGGTAGTATTTAAAAACGTCGTCCGATTTGCGATAAACTTTTGACAGAATAACGGCAACAATTTCATACTCTTCCTTTTCGTAAAGCGTGCTGAACTGGAGCGTAGCATGCTCTTTATAAAAGCTTTCGTTCTTGTACTTCATTAAATCCTTAAACATCCAGCCGCTTTTCATGTGGTGTCCGTGAATCAGCAAAATGTCCGAACCGTTGGTCCGGCTATGCGCGTCTAAAAAGGGGAGGCCCCCTTTGTTTTCCTTTTTATCGAAATCATGATTGAGATAGTACTCCGCATCCTGTGGATTCTGCATGACTGGGTACTCAATTCGGGTGCCATCAATCTTCAGCCAGCCGACGATGTCCGAGTTCCTCTCGTAAAGCTCTCGAAATTCGGGAAGCATAATCGGCTCATTCGCCTTATTGAACAAAAGGGAGGGGAATGCATCCCCTCCGCCTTTGTCCGACCCTTCCTCCCAAACTTTTGTCAGCTCTTCGATTTTCTGCTGCTCGGCATAATCCCCCAGAAAGGTTCTCGCAATATTAACGAGGGAAAATACCAACAGAAGGGAGGAAACGGCGATAAGAAACTTTTTAGTTTTGCTCATTTTCTTACCGCCTTCCCGGTCACTGGATGTGCTTTTTCTTCTTGTTACCGAGTAGACAGAACCCAATCGTCATCAAGGACATCAGCGCCAAAACCATATAGAAGATTGGCGATACGCTGTTGTCTCCGGTTTTCGGAGCATCGTCCAGCTCGTTGCCAACGTTGTCGGTTCCGTTGCCGACGTTGTCGGTTTCGTTGTTGCCGTTGTCGGTTCCGCTGTTGCCGTTGTCGGTTTCGTTGTTGCCGTTGTCGGTTCCACTGTTACCGTTGTCGGTTCCGTTGTTACCGTTGTCGGTTCCGTTGTTGCCGTTGTCGGTTCCACTGTTACCGTTGTCGGTTCCGTTGTTACCGTTGTCGGTTCCGTTGTTGCCGTTGCCGGTTCCGTTGTTGCCGTTGTCGGTTCCACTGTTACCGTTGCCGGTTCCGTTGTTGCCATTGTCGGTTCCGTTGTTGCCATTGCCGGTTCCGCTGTTACCGTTGCCGGTTCCGTTGTTACCGTTGCCAGTTCCGTTGTTGCCATTGTCGGTTCCGTTGTTGCCATTGCCGGTTCCGCTGTTACCGTTGCCGGTTCCGTTGTTGCCGTTGCCGGTTCCGTTGTTGCCGTTGTCGGTTCCGCTGTTACCATTGCCGGAGTTGCCGCCGGAACTGATCGGCTTCATTGGCACGTCGTATTTTATAATGTCAAAATCGACAGAAATCGTATCACTACGGTGCGTCTCGTATCCGTCCTTCGTTACGATCAGATAGTAATCCGCTTCAGGAAACACCATGTACGCATAGGAGCCATTTGCATCGCTATCCTGCTCCGGGCTCTCGTTGTTGTGCGGTGGAAAATTCGGAACCGGAGGAAGCGTTACTTTCGTACCCGGAATGCGGCCGTTATCTCTATTCCGCTTCGTATCCGCATAATACAGTGTAACTTTGGCTCCGTCAATTTTCTTGCCAGTGATGGCATCTCCTGTCGTTTCATCATAAACCGTACCATAAGGGTCGACCAATTCCTCGGAAATATTCAGCTCTCCGTTAGCTTTCACGTCCAGTTGCGTCACTTTGAGGAGCAGTTCCTCGCCGGTCTCAGCTTTATAGCGAACTTCCATTGTGTACTTCTGCTCGCTTAGCCCTTCCACAGAGAAAGTTCCGTTCGAAGCCATCGGAAACGCCTTAGGACGACCGTTCTCCTTAATATAATTGCCGTCCTTGTCCTTCAAATAGATATGCATCTGGTTGGTAAACGAATCGTTGAATAGCTCTTTTGCTCCATTCAGCTGCTTGAACAGAACGATCCCTACCGCCGTAATGTCCGCCGGAACGGTCTCGTCCGTCACGCTGCCGTCCACATTTGCTTTTTGCGTGAACTCGACAGGCACACCCTTCCCACCTACCTGATACCACTTCGTATATGTGATCGTATAGTCGGTATCCGCTGCGGCTGGGACCGAATATTCACCCTTCTCATTTGTCTTCGTCTGAAGCTCCTTGCCTGTGTTCAGATCGGTCACCGTGATGGGGGCATTCGGAATGACTTCTCCTGTGTTGTTATCACGCAGCACGCCTTCCAGATACGGGCGGGTATTGACAAAGTGTGCTTCGGCCGCTTTTTTCTGTGGAATGGTGCCTGTGCGAACGAGACTTTCAGGATCTGTCACATAGCCGTCTTTCGTATAATCATCCTGGGTCACCTTATACTGGAGATATGTCGGAAGTCCTTGCACAATGAGCGTCTGGCCATCTGTAAGCTCGAAGGTCTCTCCGCTCTTGATCGTGCCCTTACTGCCATCCGACTTCACATAAGAATAGGATTCGTTCGCTCTCTCACCTGTGAAGGTGACTGTGTACTTGAACGGCTTCTTTTTGTCGTCGTCTTTGCCTTTAATCGTGTTGCTGATTAGCAAGTCGCCCTCCAAGACTCGCACGTTCGTAAACGGGGCATCTTCATCTTTGCCCTCCATGACTCCGGTATAATACCGTTCCTCAGGAATGGTCACGTATTCGTCGGCTGTGTATTCCTTCTGGGTAATTGTGTATTTCAGACCCTTAGGCAGACCCGAAATATCCAGTGTCTCTCCATCCTTGAGCTTGAAGGTATCGCGGGACTTGATCGTACCTGTGCCCCCGCCCGACTTCAAGTAAGAGTAGCTTCCATCCTTGCCTGCATCCTCAAAGACGACGGTGTACTCGAACACCTTCGTCTTGTCGCCGCCGTTGCCCATGACCGTATTGCTGACGGTCAGTTTGTTGACGGTCCGTTCATTGATGAAATCCGCCTTGTGGTCGCCTTTATTCACGATTGTGCCGGACAGCTCTCTCGTCCCCGGCGTGGTGATATAACCGTCAACGGTCGTATAATCGGCCTCGGTTACGGTATAGACCAGATCCGCGGGCAATATCGGGAGCGTCACAGATTCCCCGTGCTTGAGGGTAATCTTATCTCCGCTCTTGATCGTGCCAATCGTATTATCCGGCTTCTTATAGGTGTACTCTCCGTCCTTGCCTTCGCCGGTAAAGGTCACGGTGTATTCAAATTCCTTGGAAGAATCGCTGCCGTTTCCTCCAACCTTATTGCTAATAGTCAGCTTTCCTTGCGCCGGCGTAGGTACAACCAGCGGATTATCAGAGGTTACTTTTACGCCATCTACCCAGATGGGCTTCCCGGGCGTATTCCCTACGTACACCTGATAAATTCTTGTAGTCGGCAACCATGTCGTTGTGTCAATATAAGTTTCCTTCAGCTCATAATACCCTGGATCTGGGAATAGCAGATTAAGTTTCCCTCCGCTATCGGTTGTTCCTTTGGCGATTTGAGTTCCATCGTCCTTCTTATAGAGCGTAAGCTCTACGCCTTTTAGCGGATTTCCATTAGGATCCACCTTTTTCAGGGGCAGCAGGGCATTGGAGCTTGAACTGCCGGCTACGTCCGAACTGTCCAGCGTGCTTTCGCTTCTGGCACTGACAGATTTCAGATTGCCATCACCCTCCAGCTTTACCTCGTTGCCCATTTTGTCTCCGGCTTTCGCTTTAGATGAATCAACCTCTGTTTGGTACACAAACTGGTAAAACTTATTAGGGTCGTTCATTTTGAATTTTAAAACTGTGGTGCCTCCCGCGCCTGGTGCAGCTTCTACCTGAACTTCAGCATTCGGGTCGCTTAGATTCAGTGCTGCGCCCTCTCGTTCCAGAGCACCGCTGGCAGTCAGTTTAGCACGATAGACTGCCATACTAGGCGCTGTCAGCACAAGCTTTCCGCTTTCTTCATAGCGCAGATTCATGCCTGCACCTAGGGTATCCTGCAGATAAACGCCCTGCTTCATGTTAAATGGCGGGGTATAGTTCACTGTCCATTCCAGCACCCCTGGAACTGGCTTAGTTACCGACTTGCCCAAGGTCTGAATAGGTACGATAATCTTACGTTGTTCAGTGAGAACCTTTTCCTCTCCGCCCCATGTCATATGAAGGTCAGCTTTATTATACAACACCTGCTTGGTTGTGCCGTTTGTAGTGTATTCCTCTAAATATTTGCCTAATGCCACATTGGATGGTCTTGCCTTTACCAAAATAACATAAGGACTTTCCAATTTAGAGAAGGTGAAAGTTCCTACGTTTCCATTATGGGAAAAGTTTACCACATGAGCATTAGTGCCTGGTTCAATCATTGTTTTGGCGTCGTTTCTGACACCATACTCGGTACCTCCATTATTGTCCGAGTAGCCTTTCCAAAGCTCAACATCTTTGCTCTCAGAAAACGGAACGAATTCCCAGCCTTCAGGCAGTGTATCCACTAGCTTGATGTTGCTGATTACTCGGCTACCACCGTCCTTAGCCATTTCTTCTGTGTTGTATCCTGGCATATTCACCCCTAAGCGGAATGTAACAGTCTTGGTTGTCCTGTCATAGCCAGAAATCGTCCACGCTTCATTGCTGTCGTTTCTAATGTAGCTACTTACGTTATTTGGATTAACATTTTCAAGTGTACCATCTGCTTTCAATGGCTTCGACGCAAAGAGCATATCCTTGTTCAGCATACGCAGATGAAGATTAACAGCGTTTTGCGCAGCAGTTTTTACGGTTTCTCCGTCAAAGAGCAAAGCCCGATTCCAACTTGTTTTCCCTGCATTAATATCCTGTCTGAAGAGGATATCCGGCTTGGTCTCAAGTGAACGGAAGCTGAAGGATGCAGCTTTGTCGGTGTATCCGGTTACCTTGATCAAATCGGCCACGACTTCACCGTTCACTGTCAAAGGGATAACCTTCAAGGTTAAGCCGTTTGTGCTCTTGAGGGTACCTTCGTGATATTGCTTCCAAAGCTGAGTAGTATTAACATTTGCCTTGATTTTCGCAATCGTTTCCGCGCTCACCTCGCCGGTTGCATCCACTGCGTTGTCCAAGACGTTCGAATCTCCGCCATGCACCAGCACATCGTATACCGCCGCATTTGGCAGGGCATACTGTGGCGTTAGATTAACGCTCCACGTGATGCCGCCCAGGTTATAATCCTCCATTGAAACAGATCCATTTTTTGTAAAATTATGCGCACCAATAGTAACGATTGCCTCGTCAGTTACTGCGGCAGGTCTTATACCAGTTATCACATCATTGTTCTGAATACCGCCTGGTGTGTCCAAATTCCAGTTAGCGCGTGGATCGATTCTGAAATTTGAACCGTTTTTCACCTTAGTCTTAATCACTAGTTCCACTTTACCGTTAATGTCCCCAAAGGAATAAACACTGTTCGCATCCGGTGCAATTGATTGTACCTCAGATGCAGTGCCATCCACCCATGTCTGCCATGTGGCTGAAGTAAAATCCAACCCTTCAGGTAGTACATTTGTGATGGTAAAGTTCTTTAAACCTTTTTTGTTATACTGGTTAACAGTGACTTTCCATGTGATTGTTTCATTAGGATTGTCATACGAGGCGCTGGCTTGAATCCAGTCGGGTGCGAAAGAAATTTCCTGACCTGCCTGCACCAACATATTATTGCCCTGTCTCAGTTCCACTTTGCCATTCATATCCCGATAGCTACGACCAAGATTGCCTGGCGGATTCCGGTGCTCGTAATAATAGGCTTCCTTTGGAATCCATGTTTTATATTCAACCTTTGGATCTACACCTGTTCCCTGTGGGAAAGTGTAAGTCAGCGATCCGTCTGCCCCAATGTCTGGAGTTACATTTTGGTCATTTACTTTGAATGAATCCTCCATATAGATACCGCGGACATTTCCAAAGCCGGTATTATAAGTTGAAGGATTCGTATAAAATGTCTTCCCGTCTAGCGGTAATTTGATTGTTTTATCAAACTGATCGAATGCAGATACGCTTGACTGCCAAGTAATCGCTCCCTCAACAAATTGTGCCGGTTGAATTCCGCGATAACCATACTGATCCCACCTGATCATTCCAGGCGAGCTTAAAGTAATGCTATACGCTGCTGTAACATTTGGGTTCTCTAGCTGATAAGCACCGCCAAAGATGTTGATAGGCTTTGTATCGCCATACTCCATTCCCGTTACATCTGCATCGGCAGTAGTTACAAAGCTGAAGACAATACCTCGTCCAACACCATTGAAAAAGTTATCATCACCGTTAAATACAATCCTGATGCTATTTGGAGTGAAATAGGCGGTACCAAGCTGTTTCATACCTGATTCAGTCTGTGCATTCAGGGTTTTATTAGTTGTCGGCAACACCACTTCCTTGAAGTAGTCTTCTCTTTTCAGCTCGATCCAGTCACCCTTCTGAATGTATAGGTCGAGATTCGCATTTGTCGGATTAGAGTCATCACCATTCACTGGCACCTTCAGACCTTCCGATTTGAGAGTAAATGGCTGTCTACCCTGAATAATACCGTTTGGATCAATAACAGCATTTCCCTGCGTCACTTCCAGCGGAAAGGTTGAATTAGCTTCCATGAACACCGCCGTTTTGTCCGTCGGGACTGCCGCCATCGCTACGAGATTGGCCGGCATCGCGAACACCGCCTCTGGTACTGGCAACGGTTCGGTCGGCGCAGCGTACACTGCCTCAGATACCGACGACGGTTCGTCCGCCGTCCCGAAACCGTCTGACGTTCTCTCCGCAAACGCGACAGCAGAGAACGTCACCGTCTGCAAGACAAGCAAAACTGCTAGGCAGAAAGATAGCACAGCTTTGCTCAAACTGCGTTTTCTTTTCAAATAAATTACCCCTTTATTGCCAGATTTTTTTCTATATCGAGCTCATTTCCTCGATTTAACCGCTCAAGCGAATAAACATATGCTATTGGCTTGATCCCAGCAGCCTTTATATCATCGAAACTCTTGCGGAGTTCCAGATGAACGTGTACGTGCCGTGGGGTGCTGGCTGTTGATCATGCTTAGTAGCTATCTTCCCCTCTCCTTCGATGGTCTTTGCTACTTACATACTGCAAACGGCAGAATACGCACAGTTTACACAATGTATTTCAACATTATATTACGAGGGACCTATACAAAATCTAAACAACCGCTCGACAATATGAAGCGTGAAACTCAATTTCTACCATCACATGCGGTCCAACCATCCGTTCAGTTGATTATTCTTGGAACTAGGTATGCTTAAACCGTCTGCCGAGATGTAACTTGCTAAGTTCCCTCTTTTTCACCTCCTCTTAGAAACGGATTGGCTTGCTGGTAGATGTAGTAGTTCCTTCTTCCTAGTATCTTAGTTTCGATGTAGACTATTATCACAAAAAAACTCTCAGATGTAGGACGCCGATTATAGGACATCTACATATAGCAAGCCTATCTTAGTTCTTTTTTCATATTTTAAATTTGAGACAATTTACCTACTCAGTGTAAGCCAATAAACTTTTTTCGACAAGACTTGGAAAATATACTTCTAGTATCTTGTCTGACAATGTTGAAGAATATCTGCTTTTTCAAAACACATTTTATTGTGATCCTTAGGAAATCAGCTCATGATAACTACATTTTCACCAAACTTTTTTCAAAGTTTAAATCCTAGCCTCTACAAAATCTCTATAAAATACAGACCGTACCCTCTCCCTGCAAATCTCAATAAAAAAACAACCTCTGACAGACTTCAAAGCATCAGTGGTTGTTGGGGTAATTATTAGAATAGTTGTTGAGATTAAGAATGCCTTCCTGCCAAGGTCGATTAGCTGACTTTGGATTGTCAACAGTAAATCAGACAACTTTTTTAAGGGCTGCATGACGATACTGAACAGGCGTCATATATCCTAGTGTTCCATGGATACGAAGCTTTTTTCAAACGTCTCCAGCAGTTCGTCCATCTTTTGATTTTTAAACTCGCTGCCACGGTCCGTATGAAACCACTAAATCTGACACAAATCGCCCTTGACGCTCGCAAAAGCGCGGGAAATCAGAGCAGCATCCTTGTTTGGACCTGCGCTATGGCCAATGATCTCTCGATTGGACAAATCGACCGTCGTAGATCGTTTTGTTTCATTTGTTAAGTGTATATCTTCTACTTGTGTAACACCATCTTCAATAGTAAAAGAAAATGCTCACCCCTTAAGTTCAACAATATCAGAAAATGAACTTTCAATTTCAACTGTATCGAATGCTTTTAGCCAAGTTAATCTCCCGACCCCTTTTCCACCAATAATGCTTTTATAAGTAGAATCTGAAGTTCTAAAAGAATTAAAATTATCTTCATTAAACCCTATTCCAGAATCGGTAACTACAAAGCCCGAGATTGGATGTATATTGGAATTCTCTTGGAAGTCCATAGCTGCTTGCCTAGTATCTCTTAGGACTTGAATACGAATAAAGTTATTCCTTAAATCTTCCCCAGTCGCCTCAACTGCTTGAATAGAATTTACAATCGCTTCGAAAAGAGGAATCAGCGGTGTATATGCAGGTAGATTAATATTTTTTATGCGTCCTTGTAAATCAATTTTCAAACATATCACCTCTATGCTAATTAGTTTCTCTTCATAAGTTTATTCGCCTGCCTAATGATTGATAATTCTATGCATTAAGGCAATAATCTTTCATTGAAAATACTTATCCATTTGGAAAAAGAAGCTTAGTGGTCTGACCTCGCCTTTCTCATGCTAATAGCCATAGACTACACCATATTTGGAAAAATGGAAAATACGCTCTTAAACATCTTTATATCAATAGATATTTCATGCCGCCGCTTTACCACTATTTGTGATACGGTTCAGCTTTACTTCATGGTAAATACAAAAAAAACGACTTAAATACATAGTCGCTTAAAACTACAAACACCAAATATCATTTTGAAAAGCAATCTTTGCTTTTTCCATCTTTGTTTTGTCTCTTTCGTCCTGATGTGCAAAACACCACATTGCGTATGCTTCTTTTCTTGATAAACCTTTTTCCTTCATACCCACAATAAAGTCTCTAAGACGAACCACTATAATATCTTTATCAGTCCCACTATTCAGTTCTTTATCTAACAACTCTTGAAGTTCTCGTTCATCCGAAAGTATATATGGAATTCCACTTGCAAAAGCGTAGGCAGTTGAGACAATTTCCCCCCCAGTTTTTTCCGCCAGTTCTTGTCTCGGGATCAAGCTTCTCCAAGTGCTGTATCGTTTGGAGATAAATCATAGGTTTATAAACGCCGTGTCGTAGAACTTCAGCATCCACAATAACAGCATTATCGTTCTCTATTAATTTGTCGATTTGATCTTTCGTTCTTTTCGGCATTAAGATTTCATTCTCGTATACGTAACGATGAATATATAGTTTTTTTACTAATAGGGGGATGTATTTCTCTATTGCATTAAACTTTTGGACTTTCCCTAGTTTAAGAGCGAAATCTGTGTCTAGTATCGCTTCTTCCCAAATCCAATCAGTCATCCCCGTCGTAATCCCCCATAATACTATCCCAGTCACCTTCTGTTCCTAGTTCAATAATCTGCATTGATTCAGGAGATTGATTTACTAGAGATAGAATATTCCGAAGTTTTTGTTCATTAATGATTTCTTCATTATACGCTGAAATCGCATTCTCAACCAGATTTTCAAAAAAAACCTCGTTTGTTCTGTCTTGTGTAGAATCGTTTAACTGTAACCTCTTTCTAACTAGAATTACACCCGCCTGTGAGTCCCGATCTGGTACAGTCAAGAATTCACGCATCTTCTTCTCATCGATAAATTCAATTTCAAACAAACGCCTCACAATAGTCTTAAATGGCACATAAAACAAAGCCATTAACCTAACTATATCTTCAATCTTTAAAGAATTTTTTTGTATTCCACGAGATTTTATTTCGTTAGATAAAACCTCTGTAGGGACAAGTAAAAGAGCTGCAAATAGATTAGCTTTTAACTCATTAACATCCTCGGTGTAATTCTCTAACACCTGATCGTGTAATAATTCAGTTTGATTTAGCTTATCCTGATCATACCAGATATGATATAATTCATGAGCTGCTGCAAACACTTGTTTTTCTCTAGGAATAAATGTGTTTATATAGACGAAAACCCTGTCTTTTTTCTTGCAAACAAAAGCACATAACTCATTATCTTTTATAGGGTATTTAAGCAAGGTTGCTTCCTGTTGGATTAATTCTAATACTTCTTCTCTCAACACCCTGTGTGTTTTTAACTTTTCTCCAAGCTTAGCCCGAACTTTTGCTTCAATTTCATCAAATTCCTTTGGACTTAAAGAAGGAAATTCTCTCATACTGCCTCCTTATTTCAAATGAAGAATTTCTTCTAGTTCAATCATCTCATTCATTACATGATTTAGAAACTGAAGTCCTTCTTTTGTGTTTTCGTTTTCTAATTTTCCAATCATGAACAAAATCGGTTCTTGAATCACTTGTGGTATTTCCTTTGGTCTTACAAGTTCATCCACCGTTACTCCAATGATACTTGCTATTTTTGTAATTTCATCAATATTAATTGCCTTTTTTCCATTGACTATTTTACTCATCACTTGTTTAGAGATGCCCATTCTCTCTGCAAAAAAAGACTGCGTCTCACCTTGCGATTCAAGCCAACTAGCAACCTTCTCTCCTATTTGCTCGAAGATTGTTTTCATTTTTACACATCCCCTTGGTTTTATATTATTAAGTATATGCTCAGTGCAACTAAAAAGTCAATGAATCATTGACTATAAATAATTTTAAGTAAACATATTGAATACAACCTTGAACTATCTAAGCACTTTATAGTTCCCTCTACTTGCTAATAAATATCCACTGCAGTTAAAATTATCTCCACCCTTTGCTTTACTATCATTTATGATACGGTTCACCCCGATTAATCTTCACCGCTCGGTAAATCTGCTCCACCAGCACTAGCCTCATCAGCTGATGAGGCAAGGTCATCCTTCCGAAGCTCAGCTTCTGCTGGCCACGGCGAAGGACTTCGTCAGAGAGACCATGGCTGCCGCCAATGACGAAGACGACATGGCTTGTACCGTAGGTACCGAGCTTGTCCAATTCCTCTGCGAGTTCCTCCGAGCTCCAGAGCTTGCCGTCGATGGCGAGCACAATGACATGTGCCTCACTCTTCACATGGGCAAGGATGCGCTCTCCCTCTCGCTCCTTGACCTGTCGAACTTCCGCCTCGCTCAGTGTATCGGGAGCCTTTTCATCGGCTACTTCGATCATTTGAAACTTGATGTATGGCCCCAGCCGTTTAGCATATTCCTGAATTCCCATGACCAAATACTTCTCTTTTAACTTGCCCACACCTATAAGTTGAATAAACAAATTCCATACCCCTATCTATGTCGATTGATAATGTAAAATCGTATTTACGATCCCTAACATGAAAAAATACCTTTAACATAGTTATTTTAGCACCTGAAACACCTCTTACCTATCTATTTCCTCTCCGCTACGAGCATATTCCCTGTTCAGATCATAACGGATCATTCATTTACGCTCTTCATGATGCTATCCCTACCAGTTCCGTATTCATCAAGACACTGCATTAGCATCTTTCGATATTCGCTGATTTGTTCAAATGTCGCTGACTCCCGTAATGATTCGAACAATGCAGTACATCTCTTAAATTGACCATCATTACCCGACTGGTTGGCTAGTTGCATCGCCTGCAAAGTAACCCCCACTGCTATAATAGTATGATACGTTCTCCGCATCCTCGTAATCCCCAAATTCATCAATCTGCTCTGCAAACGTATGTAAAATATCTGCCACATCCAAATGATACATAAGCGCTGCCGGTAATATTTCCTCTAGATTATCCTGCAAAAAGGCTACGTATTCCTCCAGCAGCTCTATATTTCCAGACAAAATATCTACTGCATATAAATTAGTTTTGGCTAAAAACCTGAATTCCTCCACAACCTGATTGTCTTCTTCCTTTAAATCCTCCATCCACCCCAGCTCAGCATACTTATAGATGCACTCCCTTGCCTGCTCATATGCGCCCTGGTTCTGGTGAGCCATTCCACACATCAGGTGACTGAGCCCAAAATAATATACCAACGGACGTTCTAAATTGACATGCGGAATGAGTAATTTCATTGCTTTATGATACTGCCGTTCTTCATAGATACGCTGTACACATTGGTACAAAATATCCGCCGTCTCCATCACCTTTTTCCAATTTTCAAAAACCACAGCCATCTCTAACATTTCAACAATGATGTCCGGTTTGAGTGATTTCAGAATAGAAGTTCTCAAGAGTAGTCCCTCCTTATATTCCCATTTAGAACCAATTGTATAGAAAGTGAAAAAGGAGGTCAATATAAAAAGTACTTAAAAGTACAGTTTTATATGTATTTATTTTGTATAAGATGGTCTGTAACGATATTCTCTCCTCTTCTAACCTTAAGTGGAGGTGATTACATGAGTTTACCAGAAAGTGTCGGAAACCGAATACGAGAACTAAGAAAAGCTAAAGGATGGACACAGGAACAACTAGCAGAAGCAGCAGAACTTCATTACAGTTATATTGGTGGAGTAGAACGTGGAGATCGAAATATTTCATTGGAGACGTTGGAAAAAATAATTTTAGCGTTAAAAGTTCCGCCTTTTGAACTTTTCCAATTCGATGAAACTACGGATCGAAAACAAATCATAAATGAACTTATGTTACTCATAAATTCAAGAGAAACAACAGAGCTCGAAATTCTTACTACTATAACAAAAAATATTGTTGGTTTAATTGAGTTACAACAAAAAGCTAATTGAACTATTTTCTTATGATCTTTAAGCAATTTATTAAAAAAATCGGCGACGTAATCACTATGAATAGAGGCTAACATGAATACAGCAATTAGAATTTATAAGAGTATAGGGAAACTTTCCAAAATTGATGCCCAGAATTCTGAAATAACAAACTTATTTATTGAACTCCATAGGCATTGTCAAAATATTTTAGCTGCTTCAACTAAAATAAGTTTAATATCTAAGATTCCCGGTAAACAATACTTTGTATTTCATAATGGAACTAAAAATTCTAGAGCAGTAAATGAAGATTTATTTATTAATGAAGTGCAGTTAGTGGAGAATACATTAGCACACCTAATTAACAATCAATTGAATAGTACTACTCCAAATGATATAACTAAGGCACTATACACAATAGCTATAAGTTTTTGTGCTGTTATTGACTTAGGGAAAAGCGGAGACCAGAAGACCCCAGGGACATTTTTTGAGTATTTCTCAAGTCATTGGTTCGCAAAAACTCTTCAAGTACATCCTCAAACCTCAATTCAAGTTTTAAATTTGGACAGAGACACTTCTTTGCCTACTGATTATATTTATGATCTTGGCTATAATCGTCCTAAAATTCACTTACCAGTCAAAACATCGACTCGGGAAAGAGTCATACAAGTATGGGCACACCAGCGTGTGCTTGATGGTGTATACGGGACAGGAAGATTCCTAGGTATGCTAGTTTGTTTATCAGAAACCAAAACCGATCAAAAAAAATTAGAAGTAACCGACATATGTTTGCCGGAGCAATGGCGTGCATATCAATTATTTATAGCACAAATGTATCGTATATACTATTTAGACGCACCTACTAAATACTTAGCACTTAATAATGTGTTTCCTCCAATCAATGTTAGACCTTTGGGAGAATATTTCTACGAAGTTAATAGCTTATTCGATAATATTAGTAATTATTCATAAATAAAGGAGGTGCTCAATTACGAGCACCCCCTTTATTTAGATTATCTTGCAAGACTGGCGTTTGCCTCAAATAAAATCTCATTCTCATATTCAATTTCTAGTGAACGTATGATTTCATCTCCGATCGCCTCGGATAACAACGGTGGAACTGCATTCCCAATTTGATGCCTTACTTCATGTTTATTTCCGTAAAATCGGTACTCTATAGGAAATCCCTGTAAGAGCGCAGCTTCTCTAGGTGTAAGCGGACGATTTTGTAAAGGATGACCATATCTACCACGTGTATAACTATCAAAGCCACCCGTTATGGTTGGAGCTTGGCCGTCCCATCTTAAACGCCCGTATACATCTGGCCATCCACCTTTTGATGTGTCGGCTTTTTTATGACAATCCAATCTATATTCCATAGGGATATCTCTCCAACCACCACCTTGCTTAACGTATGAAAATCTCTTTACATTCATAGCAGAGACGTTAGCTCTCTGATGGTTAGCTAATTCTGGATGCTCAATTCTATGATCCTCTGGTGGCTCTGGTAAATCACTAAGAACTTCACCCACAGTTTTCCATACATTAACAGTTGGAGTAGGTATCATAAAGGGCGCTTTGATTTTAGAGTGTTTTCCTACAATGATAAATCTTTCTCTCGTCTGTGCAAGTCCATAGTCCGCTGAGTTATATATATTAGGGAATAACGTGTATTCTTTAAGTTCCTCTTTAAGAGCATCTATAAAATAAGTTCCTCTTTTTTGGCCTAACATAGCAACATTTTCAAGCATAAAAAATTTAGGTTCGAGCTCTTTTACTAACCGAACAAACTCTAAGACCAATTTATTCCTTTCGTCATCTCCTAAATGAGCTCCTTTTTTTTGTTTAGAGAACCCTTGACATGGAGGGCCTCCTGCAAATAAATCAAGCTCACCCTTTTTTATACCAGCATACTCTAATAAATAATCTCCAGATAGCTTTGTAGCATCAGCAACAAAACATCTATTGGATAAATTTTCCTGGAAAGTTAACACTGCTGGCTCATTGAGATCAAATGCAGCTCCTATTTGGAAGCCCGCCCCACGTAGCCCAAGACCAAGACCACCTGCACCACAAAATGACTCGATGCTGACGTAATCCCTTTTCATGAATGGTATCCTCCATATAATATAGATGCATAAATTTCCTAAATTTGTAATTGTCATTAGCCACAAAAAAACTAATTGAATGAAAATTATTATATCAAAGACTACGAAAAAATGAAACATGCGTTCTGTACAGGAATGGTATTGAAAAAGCAAGACCCTGCGAACTGTACATGAAATGCAGTTTAGGCTACAAGTGCGTTGGTACTCAAGATAATTTGACTTATTCCGAAAAAATAAAGTTTGATCATGTTGCATTATTCTCAGCCCTTGTTGTACAAGGGAATACTGAACATAAAAAGGACTAACCTCAAGTTGTAGAGGCTTTTCAAACCAAACCCAAAGGTGAAAGTCACTCTTTCTATTCTACAAGAAAGTCAATATCTATTCCTATGAGAAAAGAGAACTGAAGTACAAAGTGGGCTTACGGGCAATGTGAACTGGGCGAAAAGCTGGCTACTTTGAGCAACAAGATCAATTGTTTTGGCTACAAACTCCTTCTGGCTGTCGATGCCAAATGTGAACTTTCTCTTGCGTTAAAAGTAACGCTCCCTGTCCATAATGAGGATAATATTTCTACGCTGATAAAGCTTGCCAAGGTCCAATGTTAGTTTCTTTATCCTTATGCGGGTTATGACCGGATGAAAAACTATAAAATCTTCAGAACGTGGGGACGGGAGAAGAAACGGTTTACAAATAAGCCTAAACTGACGAAGAAAAAGAGCACCGCACAGGTGCCCTCGAAACCTTTTATAAAAAATACTCAAGCATACAACATAAAAAAGCTCACTTCATGCCCCAACTGCTTCAAATAATTATATATTTGCGAACGGTGATGGAACACGTGTGTCATGGTCTCAATCTGCCATTGGACCTGCACATGTCCATGCTCCATATAAAAGGCTTTGGTCGAACGATTCAGATAATCCTCTTCGCTAAGCGAAAGAATGTAAGCCTTATACGTCTCAAAATTCTCCCTGAAACTTGCAGCCAAGCGTTCGGGATCGTCTACCTCGGACAGGCTGTTTTCAATATTCCCTACTTCTTCCTCGGACTTCTCCTGATGCATAATGGCAAGATCCGAGGCAGGAATGAGTACAAAATGATGCACTAGTTCCAAAAGTGAGCGGAAATTGTCCTGTGGACGAAAGCTCCAATCCTCTGGACGTATTTTACGGATCAGGGCTTCTCCTGTTCGTACTCCAGTCTCCAGCTCATTCAGCAGATGCTCGCGAACTTGCAGCGTTCCACTCATGTTCTCATCTCTCCTTTGTCATTCTTCTTCATGTTTTGAGTATAACGGAGGCCTCGGGGCGCGTATTGTAAAAATCGGACAACCTGCGAAAATCCCTTGCCGCTGTAAGCGGAGAATCACCATAGAACCTGCGGAAATCGCGGATCAGGTGCGCCTGATCGAAAAAGCTGTATTTCAACGCAAGCTCCGTCCAATCCAGAGGGTCACCGCTTTGAATACTTTGCAGAACGCTCTGGAAGCGGACGACTTCACTGAACTTTTTGGGACTGATCCCGATCCATTGCCCGAACTTGCGGTTGATCTGTCTTTCACTGATCGCTTCGCGCTCTGCTAGCTCTTTAACACTCATACTCCCACTACTTACAAAAATACGATGCAGCAGATTTTTCATCAGGTCACAATCGCTCATCCCTTGGCGCAGTATAAGCTGGTTCAGATACTCGTCCATCATCCGCACCCGTTCATTGAAATCCCGAGCTTCCAAAATGCGCTCACCTATGATCTCGATATTCTCGGGCCATATATCATCCAAGCGATAATTACCGCCTGTAAACAAGTGAGTCGGCATACCGTGAAAATAATGTGCTCCGCCCGGAAAAAATCGCACAGCAAAAATGCGTGTCTCGGTACCTGCTTGTCTAGCAGACACGAACGGATGTGTAAACGTCCCGCAGTACGAGATATCCTGACGCTTACTCACCGGGTTGTATTTTAATAGAATATCCGTACAGCCATCAGGTAATACCCGATCCACCGCTTCTTCACCTAACAAGCTTAATGTAGCTTCGTTACCACAGGAAATACCATGATTCCCCTCCAAAGCCTCTCCAGTAACCGGACCGGACTCCCAATAGCAAGCGACATAAGCCCTCAGCGGAGCAGACGGCCTTTTTTCGATATAATATGTGGAAGAATCACTTCCATTAACCTGAATCGGACGAAACAGTGAATGCAGCAAAGGGTCCATCCATCGTTCACTCCTGTCTCAGCACCTGTTGGGAATAAGTATAGCTATATGTATAAGGATTTTGCAAAATCCTAGTATACAAAAAGGACGTTTCTGCCCGAAACGCCCGTGCTTGTTTTTATACGACCAAAAATTCTGCTTTGTTCTCACATTCCTTGCACTTCACCGGAGGGTCCCAATCCGAAAATTTCGTTTCCTTGAGATCGACGACATCCGGTGCATCCTCGTATTCATCGACGAACATATCAATTGCCAGTTCCACATGCTCTTTACATACCACGTACATCCCAGTTGCATCCCTTTCCGTATGAAGCTCTACCAGTTGTTTGGTGTCTGTTACAAACACCTTCTTTTGTTCTACCACACTTGACGCGGAAAGAAAAGAGCCTGTTTCCTATCCCTGACGCTTGGTTTTAAAAATGAGAAAATGACTGACGTTCAGGTCCTCATGGAAATCGGGATATCGCTCCAGCATCTCTGCGGACGGCTTCGGTTCGATCATTGCCTCTAGCAGCAAACCCGCTCCAGTAATAGCCTGTACGTAGCTGCCCAGCGTGCGATGGAAGTACAGAAGCTTTTCCTCCTGATCATAAGGCATATCTTGCTCCAATGCGCCTTCACTGAAATAACGGTTTACTTTCCAGTACATCTTTTTCCCTGCCTCATCCTTTACCCATCCACTCTCTGGTGTCTGAAAGCACGGATGCAATATAGAAAAAATAAAGCTGCCCCCTGGCACCAACAGCCGCCGCATTTCGGCAATCGCCTGCTCATAATCCTCCAAGTCCTGTATGACCATATTGGATACGATTAGATCAAAGCTCTGATCCCCGAACATCTCCAGCTTCTCCAGATTACCGTGATGATACGTAATTCCCAAATCTGACGGTGTCCGCTTTCTTGCAAGCTCCAGCATCTCTGTAGAATAATCGACACCTTCCACCAGCGCACCCGCCCTGACCATTTTACGGCTCAGATAACCTTCGCCACACCCGGCATCCAGCACTTTTTTACCCGCGAGGGTGCCCATGCATTCTTGCAATGCAGGATTCAACAGCACCTCGCGAGAGCGATCCCCTTCCTCAGTGTATCTTGCAGTAAAGCTCTCTGCATGCATATTCCAGCGCCGAATGGCCTCTTCCGTGTCCCACTTGTTCATATTCATCTCCTTCTTTCTCCTGTATTTACCAATTCGATACTACTCTGCTTTCTGCGTAGGGCCATAGATTTTACACTCATTCTTACTTTTTGGCAATTATAACGTTTACAATCTAGAATTTTTCAAAATCGAGAATCACAAAATAACGAATTATCACATGATTTTCCCACTAATTATATAGGTACTCTATAATGGAATAGTATGGTAATATCTCAATGGAAAGCGCTTTCAAAATAACTCTGTAAAGGGGCCTGCCTGTATGTTCAAACGAAGACCCGTTTCATTGCTGTCGTTGACGCTTGCCATCATCCTGTTATTATCCACGTTCGCGTCCGTTGCCGCCGCTGCTGAATCTGAAGGACAAGCACCACAAGCCACCGCCGCCAGCAGTATGCAATCGTATGTCGAAGCCATGCAGCCCGGATGGAATTTAGGAAATTCCCTGGATGCTGTCGGGGCAGATGAGACTGCCTGGGGCAATCCACGCATTACTCAGGCACTGATCCAGCAAATTGCTGCCCAAGGATACAAAAGCATTCGTATTCCCGTCACCTGGGAAAAACACATTGGAGCTGCACCGAATTACACCGTTGACACTGCCTACATGAACCGTGTAGAAGAAGTCGTCCGCTGGGCACTGGATGCCAATCTGTACGTCATGCTCAATGTCCATCATGATTCATGGTCATGGGTAAGCAGTATGGAGCCCAAGCATGATGAAGTGCTGGCTCGTTATAACTCACTTTGGACACAAATTGCCAATCGCTTTAAAGATCAGCCGAACAAGCTGATGTTCGAGAGCATTAACGAACCTCGTTTCTCCGAAGGAGGAACGACGGATGAAGCGAAAATGAACCAGATGCTCCAAGAACTGAATGTTTCCTTCCACAAAATCGTCCGCGCCTCTGGCGGTAATAATGCAACACGCCCACTTGTTCTGCCCGGCTTGGATACTTCACCTGCCCAAAACAAAATCAACGAGCTGTACAACACCATAACCAGGCTGAACGATCCCAACCTAATTGCAACCATTCACTATTACGGCTATTGGGCTTTCAGTGTAAATATTGCGGGCTATACTACATTTGAGAAGGATACCAAAAACGATATTATTCAAACCTTTGATAACGCCTATAACACATTTGTGGCTAGAGGTATTCCGGTCATTGTCGGCGAATACGGTCTGCTCGGCTTCGATAAAAATACAGGTGTTATCGAACAAGGCGAAAAGCTGAAATTCTTTGAATACCTGACTTATTATATGAAAGAGAAAAAATTAACAGGCATCCTCTGGGATAATGGCCAGCATTTCAACCGCACAACATACAAGTGGTCCGATCCTGAGCTCTTTAATGTCATGAAATCCAGCTTAAAAGGACGATCCTCCAATGCAGTCAGTGACCTCATTCACTTGAAGAAAGGCACCTCCGTTCAGGATGCCACGGTCACTTTAAACCTGAACGGCAATCAGTTGAGCACACTAAGCGCCAACAACAAGCAACTGAAACAGGGCACCGACTACACACTGAGCGGAGATACACTAACCTTGAAGGCCAGCTTGCTTACCAGCCTAACCACCTCCGGTAAATATGGTGAGAATGCAGTCATTAACGCCAAGTTCAACAAGGGGGCAGACTGGAATTTTAAAGTCGTCGTGTATGATACACCAAAATTAAGCGCAACCGAGGGTACTACGCAAACCTTTACCATTCCAACGGACTTCCGTGGCAGCCAGCTTGCCACCATGGAAGCTGTTTATAGCAATGGCGGCAATGCCGGTCCGCAGGATTGGACACCGTATAAGGAATTTGGCAATACCTTTGCCCCTGCGTATGATGCGAATGGCATCAAGCTGCTGCCTGAATTTTTTAACAGTGTGAAGGATGGTGAAGTCACGCTGAAGTTCCATTTCTGGAGCGGCGATGTGGTAACCTACAAAATTACCAAGAGCGGAACCCGTGTGACGGGAACGGCATCCTAACCTACAATACAACCGCGAAACTAAAAAGGCGCTCCCGGAAAATGATCCGGAGAACGCCTTTTTTTATAGTTATGCCTAACCATTAAAACTTAGCCTTCCGGCTTATCCGTTAATTTCAACGTCACGGATTCTTCCTTGCCTGCCCTGTAAAAGGTAACCTTCAGCTCGTCGCCAATTTTCTTGTTATCGTACAAGTAGCGTCGCAAATCAAGCGTCGAGTTGATCGGTTCACTATCGAACGCGGTAATGACATCGTTCAGCTTCAAGCCTGCCTCCTTGGCAGGGCCGTGTGCCTCCAGAACAACCGCCCCGTCCTTTACGGTGTCAGGCAGCTTGAGTTCCTTGCGCTGTGTTTCATCCAGCGGAGCATACTCATTATTGAGGTCAACCGTGTATACCCCCAGATAAGGGCGGGTAATCTTGCCGTCCTCAACCAGTTCATTCACCGTCTTCATGACCTCATTGGCCGGAATCGCGAAGCCGAGTCCTTCCACACCGGTATCGGCAATTTTCATCGTATTGATGCCGATCACACGTCCGTCCAGATCGACCAGCGCACCGCCGCTGTTTCCTTCATTAATTGCTGCATCGGTCTGGATAACATGCTGTTCCCAGTCATATACGCCGTCCTGATTAATGGAAATGGGAATAATCCGATTCGGATAGCTCACAATACCGGAGGTGAGCGTATCGCCCAAGCCGAGCGGATTACCAATGGCAATCACAGTCTCGCCCAGAAGAAGCTTACTGGAATCACCGATGTCTGCTATCGTGCTAATGCCCTTATCGTCTACCGCCAGCACTGCGATATCGCTAATGCGATCCTTGCCGATCAGCTTCGCCTCTTTTTTGACACCATCCACAGTTACAATCTCCAGATCATCCGAGCCTTCAATCACATGGTTGTTAGTCATAATGAAGGCTTTGCCGGAAGCTATCCGGAAAATAACACCCGATCCAAGCGCCGACGGCTCCGTGCTACGTCCGCCTTCCCCTTTCAGGTTCACAATGCTGACGACCGCCGGACGCACCTTGGCTGCCGCCTGCACAATCCGGTCATACGGGTCACCCGCCGCCTGGCGCATGGGATAATGACTTGCTCCGGTTACTGCTGTCGTGGAGGGCAGACCTGTAATAAAGCTGAACAGCAGCACCGCAACCACCGCACTGACTGCACCGCTAATGACAGCAGCCTGCACCGGACTCACGCTTCGACGCCTGTACGGCCAACGTTCCTGTCCTCGGCGACGTGCCTTGAATGCCTTTTTTTTGGCCGCACGCGTAGATACCCTCGTTGAATAAAAATCGTCATCAAACAAGCCCATGTTCATCCTCTCCCCTTCGTTGTCATGCACCGACACTCACTAAAAAAATAGGGCTATTCGGGCTTGCGCCAACCTATGCTACAGAGACTCGCTCCGTTTGAACGCCAAAATGGATTGAATATCCCCCATGACCGAAACAGCAGATCATTTCAGCCTACTTATTAATCACCACAAATGGGGCCTCCCTAAGCATACTGATCTCATTAACCAGCATACACGCCGCAATCCACTCCGAATAGAGGAAAAAGGAGGAATGATTTCCAAACCAATTGACTACAATAGTAACAAGTCTTCTATTCTATTACAAAATGATCGTCTCATAGAGACGTTCTGGCCTGTTCCCGTTCGCTTGTAACAGCTTATGCTTTCTGATACAAGCTTTCTTTCAGAAAGCTTTCAGTTGTTAGCTTTATTGTATCACAGCACCCGGCAAAACCAAGCCGATCACACGCCATTTTTAAAATATTTTAACAGGAGGAATATATGATGAATCAACATCGCTCAGCTATGGATGAAGTTCGTATGGCTGCCAAGCTTGCGGATCTGAAAGACGAGCATTACCGCAACACGCTGGCGTTAAGTACACTCATTGAGCTACTGGTGGACAAAGGCATTGTGACCCGCGAAGAGGTTGAACGCAAAGCCGCCGAGCTGGACAGCTTTATGGCTCACTCACCTTATCCCACGGTGTAGGACGATCATAATACGTATCGCACAATCGGAACTCACTATCCTTGTAAAAGCAGCCGCGGTCCTCCATCGCCCCGCGCACGGTCAGCTTTGCCAGCTCCATCATATTGTGGTCGCGGCTCAAATGCGCCAAATACGTTCGCTTCGTCCGTCCCGTCAGCAGCTCGCTCAGAATCGCACCCGCCATCTCATTGGATAAGTGACCGATATCACTGAGAATACGGCGCTTGATGTTCCATGGATAACGCCCCATGCGCAGCATTTCCACATCATGATTAGACTCCAGCACCAATACATCTGCTTCGGAAATCGCCTGCTTCACCTTGTCGCTGACATAGCCAAGATCGGTCGCTACACTGAGCTTCTCTGCCCCATCGTAAAAGCTATACCCTACTGGCTCAGCCGCATCATGTGATATACCAAAAGACTCTACACGCAACGATTCAAATTCGCGTGTTGCGCCTGTCTCCAATATTCTGCGGTTATCGTCCGCGATCTGCCCGACAGCATTGCTGATGGCAAACCACGTCTTCTCATTCGCATACACAGGTAAATTATATTTACGCGCCATGGCGCCTAGTCCTTTAACATGATCGGAATGCTCATGTGTGACCAAAATACCATCCAACTCTTCTCCGCTCAGATCGCGTTCCTTCAGCAATTCATCAATACGCTTCGCGCTGAGACCTGCGTCGATGAGTAATGTCGTGTCTTCGTTCCGGACAACGGTGGCGTTGCCGGTCGAACCGCTCGACAGCACGGTAAATGAAATCCCCATATCTGTTCAAGACCCTTCTGTTTGTTCTGTCTTTGGACTAATGACATCTCCGTTCATCTGCACGTAATACACGCCTTGCCCGTTATCCAGCATAAACCGCCATACAGGTGCAGCCACCTGGCTATCCGAGTTAAAGGTCTGTCCATAATAGCCCAGCCGGATATCCTTCACAATCGCATCACGCGGCAAATAACTGTCAATCAACCGTGCCAGCGCCTTGGATGCGGGCAGCATTTTCTTCGCTTCATCCGAGGGCTGGAGATCGACCTGGATTTTGCGATATCCGATAATTTTTTGGTTACTGTAAAACAGGGCCAGCTTCACATTAAATAAAGGCCACTTTCCCTGTACCAACGGGTGTAGCACAAAAGCATCTGCCTGTCCGGATGCAAGCTCCTCCTGAACATCCAGCGGATCATACTGGTAGTTGTCTATGTCCCTGATTTGCGGCTGCAATGCCTCAACCAGCGCATCGTGGGTGAATACCAGCTTGCTGTCTACAGGCTCCGGTAGCTTCACACGCACATCCTTTTCCCCGCCATGAACATAAGTGTAAGACAGCTTCGGCAACTGGGGAGTATCCCCGGGAATCGGAGCCAGCACCTGAATGCTCTTCTCTTCCATTGAACGCTGCGTATTTTCATCCAGCGAAGTAAAATCCAGATTCGGCCCTGCCGTTTCCTGCGCATCACTCCACAACTGGCGCCCCAGTACTATATTGAGCAGCAAAAACGTGCAGATCAGTACGTTTTTGGCGCGACTCCAATCCATTCCCGTTCCCCCCTTCTGTCATAAGCCTATATGGTCACTTCTTTACCACCTGAGCCTGCTGCGCTTGCGGTGTACTCGCCGTTGTCGCCGTCACTGCCACAGCGTGAATCTCTGCCACAGAACCGTCGCCCAACGTAACCCGCCACTCGGGAACGAGCTTTAACCCATCATTGATCAGCTCCGGCTGATATACAGGGGTCAGATCTCTAATCGTTTTCCCTTTAGCTACAGCTTCGAGCTGCTTCTTCAAGGTTTCGCCACCCGGAAGCATAACCTTCTTCGAGGATGGCTCGCCGCCCTTGAGGTACAACAGCGAACGATCATAAACGGATGCCGTTTCCTGCTGGATTTCCAACAAAATCGTGCCAAACCGAAAGGATGGCGTATCCAGCACCGGATAAGATCCGTAATACTGCTGGAACAGCACATTGGTACGGTTCTCGTCGCTGCTTCTCATTTTCAACTGATACGAAGCATCCCAACCGCCATGCTGATTCACAAAATCAACCGCCGCCAGTACATCCCTCACCGAACTGCTTCCGCCCGCCCCCGGCGCACTCGGATCGGTATAGCTCATCCAACGCTGCTCCTGCTTAATTTGCAGACTGCGCTTGCTGTCCGTATAAATTTGGGAACCGTCCTTCTCCTGAATATTTCGCGTAATCCCCGGATCGAAAAACAAATTCCGTTGCATCTGCTCAGTCGTGAATAGCCCGGCATATACCACCGGCTGAACCGTCTCCAGATCATCTGCCGGAATGTAATACTGATTATCCACCAGCTCGTACAACGGGGCATTTTTACCGAAATTCACATGCTGCCGGATATCCTCCATCGTCATATCAAACTGATTCGCCTCATACACCACATCGCCTCTGGCACTGAAAAAGAGGGCGTGCGGCTTGGCATTTTTCTCATCTATATAGATCCAGATACGATTAATCGTCTCTCCCTGAAACACGGAATCCGGCGTCAGACGCATAACTCGCTCCAGTAATGAGACCGGGACACCGCCTGAAAAGGATAATTCCATGCCCTCATTCTCGCTGCGAATCCGCGCCCAATCTGCCGACTGGATACTCCGACGTTGAAAGCTGTTAAAGCTCCGGCTTTCCAGCCGTGTAAAAATCAAATCATAGAACGCAACGCCCGGATAAAAAACGGTATGCTTGTTTTGCCCTTGGTGAATCAGCATTTTATCAGGAAACACGAGCTTTTCAATCTTTTTCTCCTGTCCCATACTCTCGGTTTTGACATAGTTCGTCTCCGAGGTAAGTACAGAATCACTGCCTGGAAGACGGTAAATCAGAAAATAACTCTGTACGAGGCTGGAAGCAACCAGGAAAATAAGCGCCCATGATTTCAAACGTTCCTTCACTGTGCTTCCCTCCCTTCACCCAACATGGGGAGCGTAAAGGTCGTACAGGTCCCTTGACCATATTCTGACTCCAGAAAAATCTGGCCTCCATGCGCCTTTACAATTTCCCGGGCAATCGACAGCCCTAGTCCCGTACCGCCCATATTGCGCGATCTGGCCTTATCCACACGGTAAAACCGTTCAAATATCCGATCCAAATCCTTTTTGGGAATCCCTATTCCGGTATCCTGTACCGAAATAGACAGCATTCCCTCACTATTGCGGCGGGCTTCAATCCGAATATTTCCGCCCTCCGGTGTATATTTCAAAGCATTGGACATCAGATTGTCCAACACCTGCTCAATTTGATCCCGGTCAATCACGACCTTGCCGATCCCCTGCTCCACGAACATTCCAGACCGGATATGCTTTTGCTTCATTTGAAAAGAAAACCGATCCGCGACTTCGTCCAGCATTTCTATCACATCAGTAGGCTGCATCCGCAAGGGCGCTTCATTGGAATCCAGCCGCGACAGATGCAGCAAATCCGTGACTAACCGGATCATACGCTCCGTCTCGTTGCGGATCACACCTACGAAACGCTCCGCGAGCTGCGGTTCACCCATTGCGCCATCATCCAGCGCTTCGGCATAGCTGCGGATCGTCGTCAACGGAGTACGCAGCTCATGCGATACATTCGCTACGAACTCCCGACGTGTCGTCTCCATTTCCTCCTGCTCCGTCACGTCCTGGAGCACGGCAATCGTCCCCGTAATGCCAAATTCCCGCCGATGAATCGGCGTGAACGTCACGCGGATGACGATTGGCTCGTCCTGACCCGCTGGCTCCAGTTGCAGCAGCGTGGAAGCCGAAGATCCGCTGTAGAGGGCCTCGGTTTCCTCCGGGTCGATCCCGAGCAGCACCGCGATATGTCTGCCGGCCATTTCGTTCTCGTTCACGCCCAGCATCGCACTGGCCCGGCGGTTGACCAGAATAACCCGGCCATTGTCATCTGTAGCGACCACACCGTCGCTCATATTGGTCAAGATGGAGGAGAGCTTTTCCTTCTCCTCTTCATTTTGTGACAACGCCTCGCGCAAGCGGCCTGTCATATAGTTAAAGGCCACACTGAGCCTGCCGATCTCATCGTCGCCAAACACAGGCATCTGCTGGTCGAATTTGCCCTCGGCAACCTCTGTCGCATGACGCGTCATCACCTTGATCGGGTGTGTAATCGTATGCGCCAGCACCACGCCCAACACAGCCGTCAACGCCAGCGCAATCAGCATACCCGAGAGAAACACATTGTTAATGCGCTTCATCGTATCGTACAGCTCCGTCATCGAGGCGGCGATATACACCGCACCGACAATCTTGCCTTGGCTGATGACGGGCTTGGCGACGACCTTCTTGCGGACATTATCCTCGTCCACCATGTACTCCTCATTGTCACGGATACCCTGGAGTGCACGGCTGACCACCGTCTGCGTATTTTTGCGTCCGACATAATCGGCGTGTGAGCCTTGAGAAGTAATCAGCACCTTGCCGCTGGCATCCAATACCTGAATTTCTGCGCCGCTAAAATCAAACAGATTATTCACACGTGCGCGCAGACTTTCCACGCTGTCTTCCTCCATTTTACCGTCACTGCCGTTCAGATCCTGCTCTGCCAGCACAGACAGCATTTCCGCCCGCGCCTGCAAGTCCTGTGTAAAGTTGCTCGTCAAAGAGTTCTTCATGGAGCTGACAAAATAGACCCCGATCAGCTGCATCGACACTAAAATCAACAGCACATAAATAATGATCAGCTTCGCATGAATCGTGCGAAAGAAAGACAGCCATCTCATGCCCGCAGGCCACCCTTGCCCCCGCTAATAATGTATCCGAGTCCACGACGCGTCAGGATCGTCTCCGGCTTGCTCGGGTTTTCCTCAATCTTCTCGCGCAGCCGCCGGATCGTCACATCCACCGTCCGCACATCCCCGTAGTATTCGAAGCCCCACACCGCCTGGAGCAAATGCTCCCTTGTCATGACCTTCCCGGCATTTTTCGCCATATAATACAGAAGCTCATACTCCCGGTGCGTCAAATCGAGCGGTGTACCGTTTTTGTAAGCTGTATACATATCCGTATCAAAAAAGAGGTCAGCCACGCGCAGCCCCTGCTTCTCTTCCTGCGAGCGGCTTTCCGACGTGCCTACCCCGCCGCGCTGCTGTCTGCGCATCTGTGCCTTCACCCGCGCCAGCAATTCCCGTGTGCTGAACGGCTTCGTCACATAATCATCTGCGCCCAGCTCCAGCCCCAGCACCTTGTCAATTTCCCCGTCCTTGGCAGTCAGCATAATAATCGGCGTCTGGAGCTGATGCCCGCGCACCTCGCGGCACACGTCCATGCCGTCCATCCCCGGCAGCATCAGGTCCAGCAAGATCAGGTCAGGCTGCTGCTTGACTGCGATATCCACCGCGCTGATTCCATCGAAGGCGCAAATCACCTGATAGCCCTCTTTTTCCAAATTAAATTTCAAAATATCAGCGATAGGCTGTTCATCATCCACCACCAGAATCGTTCCCTGCATACAGCGCTCACCTCTTCCTACGGATCATGTTATATATTAACTTTCGTTTGTCAGTGTCCATAAGCTGCTTATTCTATTCTACCATACCCGCACGCCATTCCATTACTTGTCCAGCCCCTTTTTCTTGCACAAAAAAAGCCATGTCTGCACCCACTGTTAAGCATGCAGAAAAACATGGCCTTCCCCGTATCCTCACCAATCATCATCCAGCGTTATAAACGATCCTTCTATCTTAAATACGTCATTGGATTGCGTGGCGTATTGTCTTTACGAATTTCAAAATGTAGATGTGTTCCTGTCGAGCGTCCTGTGTTCCCCATAACTCCGATCGACTCGCCTTGCTGAACCACCTGTCCCACATGAACGCCAATGCTGCTCAAATGCCCATATACTGTCTGGTAGCCATTACCATGGTCAATCATAATGACATTGCCGTAGCCATTCTGCTGACCTGCAAATGTAACTACACCTTCATCCGATGCGCGGATGTCAGGACTGCCAACCAAATCGACACCCTCATGCATACGTCCCCAGCGTGCGCCAAAGCTGCTCGACATCGCTGCGCCAGACACCGGCCAAGCGAACTCTCCCGATCCTTCGCCTACGACCTTTGTTCCTTTCAACACCACCTCGGAAACAGACGGCTGCAACACCTTTTGACCGAGCCATTCCTCTTGCACGACCTCGCCGTTCTCCTTGGTCAGACGGTAATCCATTTCCTTCAAGCCTGCCTGTCCAGGTCTGACAACCTTGGTAACTCCTGCTTTCAGCTCGTCACTTTGGCGAACCTCAATCTCAGGCTCAATGGCAATCTGCTCGACGACCTTTTCCACCGTCTGGACCGTAACCGGAGCCTTTGGAGCGGTAAGCTTCAATTCATCCCCGATTTGCAGATACAGCTCACGCGAGCCGGGGTTGTTCTGCTTAATCTCCCAAGCGGTCATATTAAATTTATTCGCAATCGACGACAAGGAATCGCCTTCCTGTACCGTATACGTTACAGGTGCCTCACGCGCCTCAGTCAGTGCTTTAACCGCTTCTGCCTCTGTCAGCACCTTATTCGGGTCCGCTTTTACAGGCTCATATGCAATTTTCTCACGAATACTAGCAGACTCCAGCCATGCTTTAGGGGCTTTGCTACTGGCATTTGCATGACTGCTGCCCACGGATGTTTTGCGGACCAGTCCCTTGATGCCTGTAGCCGTGCCTTCACCCGCAGGTGTGTATTTCTTCTGCACTTGCTTCAAAGCAGCCTGTGCAGTTGCTTTATCCTTTACAATACCGACCGTCTGGTCGTTGACCTTCACTTCTACTCCTTTGGCATACGCGGTGAGCATCCCGTCCAGCTTCTTCAGTGTTGCTCCGCTATCAATATCCACTTTATACGCCTTTTCAATGCCTGTCGTTACCGCACTTGTATTGAGCACCATGTCCACACCGGGATACTTGTCCTTATATTGCTTGTTCTTCGTTGCATACAGTTGCTTTAGCTGTTGCTCATTGAGAATACTTCCAACCTCAACACCCTTTACATACACTTTATAATAAGGAACCGTATTCGCCCCGACATATTGATTTCCAGCAAAAATAAGACTGCCTGCAATCACCACACCGCCTGCGGTCCAGCTCAACCATTTTCTCCGTCCGTTCCACCACATTGCTATTTTCCCTGCTGCTCCAGCAGGCTTGTGTTCAACGCTCGAATCTTCTTTCCTGCTGTCTGGTGAATGCTTCCCCTTAAAAACCTCCATGATTCTCTCCTTTTCAGCATATCTTATCTCTATATAAATGCGTTCGTTATTGGTTTTTCTCGCTATGATTCCAGCCTGTATTTACAAGTATCTATGATATTAGTCGCTATCTAGCATTGCATAGTTGCGTAAAAGGTTTCAAAATTTTAACCTTTTCACGACACTGTCTTACTTTAACATAGCCTTTACAAAGAATTCAACTCCACTCCAATTCCTTCCTGACACGCAAAAAAATCCGCGCCCGGCGCGGATTCCAATATTCTGTTGTGAGCATGAGCATTCCCCATAATCGAATCGTTACTATTTAAGCATACCCATCAGCTTGTTATACTCTTCTTTCGTTAGATACTTCGCAAGCACCTGCTGGATATCCTGCAGCTCCTGCTCGGTCAGGCCACCTTCCATCGCGGCAGATATTTTCTGCATTTCCTCAGGCGGCAATTTATTCATTAGAATCGCAAAAATTTCCTGCTTCTGCTCGGCGGGTAAGCTGTTCTTCTTTTCCGTCAAATGATCGGGCGTGATGACCAGCCCATGACCTTCAATACTCGTTTCAGGTGTAGCGTTCCGTGACGCACCAGTCGACGAAGAACCGCCATTCTGCGGGGTTTTTCCATTCGTTGCCCCACTGGTACCCGTGCCTTTTGCGCCGCTCCCACTCTCAGCTAAGCCCTGTCCCATGACGGATAAAGCATCATCAGGCGGTGTTACACTTTCCGAACCACCGCCCGTAGCTTTGTTTTTCCCCGTATCTGTACTTTTATCGGTTCCAGAGCTTCCCTTCAGCCAACCCAATCCCCATACCGGCTGATGATCCAGCTGAATGTTAAACTGCCGCAGCAGCGATTGAACATAGGCATTCACGACCACACCTGTTACCGCCAGCGTTAAAGCACTGACCAGCACCACTGTCATTCCTTTTTTAAGCAGCCATCCAAGCCACCTCATATCCCGTTACCTCCTTATACGCATCTTGCCATGTGTATCATCATGAAGTGCATATAGATCAGTATTGACGAGATATGACGATTTTTAACCCTTGGAATATGTAAAACTAGCACGATTGGATAGTAGATGTAATTCTTACATGAATCAGCGCGTACGGCGCACCCAAAAATGGAAAATGTCGCTGCGGACATAATCCAGTGAATACAACACCTGTCTGTTCAGCTCATCATAATGAAGCTGCTTGAGCAGTAACACGGTAGCCTGCGGATGCTTCAACAGACGCGTCATATGGGCATCGTCATGATTCGGGACGGTAAGCTCCGAATACGCACCAACAATTCGTACCCCGGCTTTAAGTTCCAGACTTTGAAAAAGCGAACCCGAAAAAGACCCGCCGTCCAAAATCGAACCTGCTAATGTCTCCGGCATCCAATTGATAGAATGGGCTACCGCTTCTCCATCGGCTGTGCGAGTCCGCTCCAGAACGATCATGGGCTCATTCTCGGAAAACCTCATTCGTTCGGCAATATCAGGGGGACATACCGTCATCCTCTTGATAGATTCCAACTGCTCATCCTCCCGCAACCCTGCCGAACGGATCATGTCCCCGATGCTGTACAGGCGGTCCAGCGAGCTTGGAATGCTCGGCAGCGGGCAAGTAGCGAACGTACCACTCCCGTGCTTCACCAACAGCTTGCCTTCCGTTTCCAACTGGCGAACGGCTCCCCGTAGCGTCGCACGCGAGACGCAGAACAATCGGGAAAGTTCAGCTTCCGAAGGCAGCCTCTCGCCCGGCTCAATTTGGTTGACCTCTATATATTCCTCTATAAGCTGCTTAATGTTCTCTTGTTTTGTTGACACCGTCCAAAGCCCAGCCTTTCTATTATAGTGACCTGAGTTCAAGTGATATACATCGGATTTGTAAAGGCAATCATCGTGACGCAATCTTCCATATATCCATATAATTCGGCTCGCACCCAGCCTTTCCCTGCGGGATCTTGTAATGACAACGTATATTCTCCTGATTGAGCAGGGATCTGAGTCTCGGAGCATACTCCATGGCTACTTGTCAGCAGAAGGCGAAGGTTCTGTGGCTCAAGGGTGTAATGGGCTGCTCTCGTTTCCACATCCAATTGAACCGTCACAGACAGTAAATCCTCCACAGCCAGCTCTACACATTCGCCGATGTGATATCGCTTTTCACTGCCCTTAACTTGTGCCGACATCGTCAGTAACGGTCCCATCGTAACCGACACCGAACCGAGGCGGATCGCCTCAACTGCCCGGTTAACTAAGCTCTCCTGCTCTTCTGCTTCACCACGAACACCCAGATACGTGACAGCCGGAAGCGCATCATCCGGTTTCGATACATGCCAGTCCCGACCACTTACAGCCGTGATGTGATACCCCTGATTCAATAAATCCGTCCACATGGCAAACGCCCGCTGGCTATCCCGCTTAATAGACGGCATAAGCGTTGACCAGACCTCAATATAATCGACCTCATGCCAGTCCTGAATGGTGTATTCCCAAAAGCATCCCGTACAGATCGGACTTCCGATCCTGAATGGATGGGCAAGCCCTGCAATGCCTCCCTGCTCATGCACCTGCCGGATTCCCTCATGAATGTCATCCGGTCCCAACACACGCCAGTCAATAAAGCGGTCTACCCCCAGCGTCAGCATATGCCCGTAAAAGGTCGTCCACTCCATCCCTGAAATGATCGGGACACCGAACTGCTGCTGAACCCGTTCCTGATCCACAAGTGCCGACTGGGTATTGTGATCCGTCATAGCGATGCATTCAAGCCCAAGGTCCGCTGCGCTTTGGGCAAGCTCCTCCAGCGTTTGCTTTCCGTCACTGTGAAGCGTATGGGTGTGAAGCTCAGACGGAATCCATTTAAGCATATATGGCTCCCTCCCCCAATACGTGAATTTGGTAAACAAGCGTCTCGGTCACAACGGCATGCAGACTGACGGTAATCCGCCACATTCCCGCCGGATTATTTCCTGCGAGAAATCCCGGCGAAGCCGCAGACGAACCGAGCCAATGCTCCTGCTGCCTCTCGGGACGGTGTGCATTTCCCCGGTGGCGGAGAGGGTCATCGACAGACAGCGTCAATAAATTTTGCAGTGGCATATACTTCTTCCACAGATCTGATGAATGTCCCGGTTCGTCGTATCCGTATTTGCTCATGCTTTCCTCAATAATTTCTCGCGCTTGCTCTTGATCCTCCAATAACTTGGGGGTGTAAGAGAAGTGAATGCGGATCGTGTCAGTCGGCTGTGGGATGTGAAAAGAGTACGTAATATGGCTCTGGGTGCAGGTTCTATCGACCGTTCCTTCCACGTACAGTAGCCTGCTCATGACTCCCCATCCTGGCTTGTCGGGTCATCCACAGCATCGTTCACAGTACGATTTACAGTAGGGTCGCCAGCACCCGCTCCGTTTTTGTCTGCTGCCCATAAAATACCCGCTGGATGATGCCGCGTTAGCTCAATCACCCGATCCGTACGAATACCAGGAAACTGCGGCAGGTTTTCCTCGTTTAGCGTAAAAGCATACAGTCCAGCCACTTTCATGCTGTCCGCACCGCCCTCCAGCAATACGGCTCTGATTTCAGCTATATCCTCCAGCACAGCCTCTCCAGATAACTTGACCGTGGTAGAAAAATGTGACTCTGCACCCTCATAAGCAGCCCTGAAATCACCCAGTCGCAGATCATGATAGCACGATGAATGCCACTCCTCCGAGCCGTGAAGGCGAAGCTGGATATCCACACAGGCATCTTCCTCGCGTCGGTTAAAGCCCCGCTTGGACGTTGGAGACGATTCACTGCTGGAATCCCGTAAGGGGCGTTTTGAAGTCTGGATAAATACATAGCTGCGCTGGTGGGCAAGCATAATGGAAGACGCATTGGACGGCATTTCCAGCTCCTGCTGACGCTCCATCTCCCATCCAGTGACCTGATAAGCAAAAGGAAAACGACTCATGACCGCCTCACGCGGCTCTTCCTCTGGCTTCCATTGGAAAGCAGGCGGCAGCATAAAACGATAGTCCGATGAAATGGTATCTTTAAAGTTTCCATTCGTCGTTGCGGATTGGAGAACAGGATGCCCGCCCAGATCATAATTGCCTGAAAACGCAGTCGTAATATGATGTGCCCCCTGGAAAACAGCACCCAGAACATTGCCCCCGGCATCCAGCTCGACGCGGTACATCCATTCGATATCGGTGGTTCTCCCCCATTTGCTCATGAGCAGCGGTGCGGGCGTTCCTTCATCCTCATGGCTGTACATCATCTGGTATTCAATGACCGTTTTCCCCTCATTCTCTTCCACGGAGTAGAACATAACAAGCGGTGTATCCGTAAAGCGGTTCTCATAGGGATGTGCCAGATTGCGACCATATAAAAGTGGGGTGTGGCGATAAATCAGCGATCTTGGAGACGAATCGGCCACACAGCGCATTTCAACCCCGTCGATCCATGCTCTGGATACAAGCGGGGCCGACTCCAGTTCTCGAAATTCGGCATAGACCTCATAATCGCCTTCTTTTAGATACCCCAACAAACGGGTGTACACACCCTGACTGCTGCCATAATACAAAATAACATCCTGATTATAGGCTTCGTTCAGGTAGAGGCGCACGAAGGCGGATTCCCGATCTGTCGCAGCCCAGTCACTGTCCGATCTGGCGAGCAGATCAAGCTCCGCGAACCCGTCTTCCGGCATGGAAAACGTGAACCGGAATCCGTTCCCCGGACTGAGTTCAACCTCCGCTTTGTGTAAGGCAATCCGATACCCGCAATCCAGCAGGTCCCTTTCCCACACTCGCCCACTAAACCCGGTAATCTGCACCTCTGCTTGGCTGTTCATCCCTGTAACCTCCTTAGTGTATAGCGGCTGTCTAGCTCGCATCCGCATCCTTCACCATTGTCCGAATATAAAAGTAGCCCATAAAAGAACACAGCAAAAACATAAACACTGCCATAGCGCTGGCTGTATGCGTCTCCTGATAGCTGGAAAATACCTGCTGCATTGCGACACCCAGCACCTGCGGCGAGTTGGCGCCAATCAGGAACGGAGCTGTGAAGCTGCCCATAATCCCCATAAAGATGAAGGTCACCGCAACCCACATCGTTTTGTAGGAAAGGGGTAAAATAAAGCGCCCAAACAGTTGCAGCGTGCTGGCTCCCGCGTCTCTGGCACTCTCCACAACAGCGTTTGGAATGCTGGCAAGGGCCGAGCTTAGCAGCATGGTGGCGAATGGAATGTTAAACCACAGATTAGCCAGCACCAGACCTTTGTAGTCGTAAATAATCCTCGGAATGGTTTCAATACCCAGCGGCAACAAAAGGCGTGCAGCCCAGCCATGATTGCCGTACATCGTAATGATCGCATAGGTTGCAATTACGCCAGGAACGAACATCGGGACAAAATACAATCGGCCGATCCATTTGACAACAAAACCTTTTCCAAATCGCAGATAAATCGCCAAAGCGTAGCTGATGACCAATGTGAGGGCTGTCGAGACCAGTGTGACATTGATCGTATATATCATGTTTTTTCGCATCGCAGGCTCCGTAAAGAGGCGGATATAGTTCGCCAGCCCGTAGCCTGTTCCATGCTGATCTATCAGGCTTTCCTTTACGGCATAGAGAATCGGAATAATGACGACAACCAGCAAAATGAGAAAAGACGGGATGACCAGGGCAAGCCCCAGCATCCCCCTTTTGGACGATGAACTCATGATTAACCGCCCGCTACTTCACTCTGCCAGCGTTTGTAGATTTCCTGCTGGAGCTCGCCGCTGTTAAAGCTGCGGTATCCAGAAGATACACTGTTGAATTTCTCTTGCAGTTCACTTGGCATCAGATTCCACTTAATCCCCGGATAGCCGTACATTTTGTTGATGACCACCGTTTGCGCTTCCGGCGTCAGCACGTAGTTCAGAAATTCCTGTGTTGCTTCTTTCTTGGAGGAAAGCGAAGGAACCATCAGATAAGACGGACCGCCTGTAAAAGCAGGGTCGATCTGTGTCAGCTTCACCGTGTCTGGAAGCAGACCTTTAGCCAGTTGTTCAAGCGCCATATCGGACCAGGCCGGAACCATGTCCACCTCTCCACTTGCCAAAATATCAAGCGTGCCTTGGTTCTTTTTCGGATAAACTCCCTTTTGGTACATCGAAGGACCCAGTTCCTTGAGCAACGAGAAGCCTTGATCCCATTTCTTCATATTTGCCGGATCATCACTGTTCATCGCTTCTGGAGGAAGGAAATTATAGATAACCGTGTTCACAAACGAGCTGCCTGATCCACCTGTGGACGGGTCGTTATAAGCAAACTTGCCCGGATGCTGGCGAATCCACGTATACAGCTCATCCGCTGTTTTCGGAGGTGTCGCCACTTTTGCACTGTTGTAGGCAAGGACAACCGAAGATGCCCGATATGGAATGGCCTGATTGTTGACTTGCTTGAGATACGTTTCATCGACATTCGCCAAGTTCGAAACTTTGGCGGTGTCTACCGTTTCCCACAGTTTTTCGCCTACCCCTTTGGTGATGTCATCCAGGCTGCCTTCGTACAGGTCGATATCTGTATCGGTTTGCCCGCTTTTCTTGGCTGCAATCAGACGATCCAGCGTAGATGCGCCCCCGGTTCCCGCTGGCAAATACACCAGCTTGACCTTAACGTGATCATTTTTAGCTTCAAAGTCCTTGATTAACGTTTCCCACAGCTCTTTGACGTTCAAAGAACCGCCAGTGTACAAGGAGATTTCTGTCGTTCCCGTAGCTGCTCCTGCTTTCGTATCCTTGGCTTCCCCTGTAGCTGTAGCGGCATTACTGCCGGTTCCACATCCAGCCAACAACGATAAGCTAAGCACCCCGGACAAAATCAGACCTATCTTCTTTTTCCCAAACACATTGTTGCCTCCTTTAGATAGTTGCACAAGTTCGCAGCATCACCAGATGATGCGTTCATGATGGACATTGATGCGATGTAGAGGTTGATCGTGAATCTTCACTGTGCTGCTGGAAAAGTAACCATTTTACTGAAGCTGAACCTGATTTGCTCTCCACTGCGCAGATCGGCCGCCCGTTCACGCGGCACAAACATTTTCAGATGATCGGTACCGCTATCCAGCGAAACCTCCGCATAATGCCCGAGAATCATCACTTGCCTGATCGTTCCGGCTAGAGAGCCGTTTTCTTCCGTCGTCAGAACAATATCCTCTGGCCTTACACCGACCATGGATTCACCGCTGTATTCATGCTCCTGCGCGAACGCAATTCCGCTCACGGACACACTGCGACCTGTACTCACCCCCTTTAATAAATTGATGCGACCAATAAAGCCCGCTACAAAAAGCGACTGTGGCTTGTCATAAATCTCCTGCGGCGAAGAGAGCTGCTCAATCCGTCCCGCATTCATAACGACAATCCGGTCGGAAATGGACAGTGCCTCCTCCTGATCGTGGGTGACGAACACCATCGTCATTCCCGTCTGGGTCTGGATGTCGCGCAGCTCTTCCCTCATCTCCATGCGCAGCTTGGCATCGAGCGCGGAAAAAGGCTCGTCCAGCAGCAATACATCCGGCTTTAGCAGCAGAGCCCGAGCGAGCGCTACCCGCTGCTGCTGACCGCCAGAGAGCTGTCCCGGCGTTTTACGCTCTGCCGTCTCCAGCCGAACCAGCGCCAGCGCTTCCTTCACCTGGCGGTCGATTTCCGCCTTTTTCACCTTACGAATCTTCAACCCGAAAGCAAGGTTGTCATACACCGTCATATGCGGCCACAAATTATAGCTTTGGAACACCATAGCGGTTGGGCGTTTTTCGGGTGGCAGCTTGAGCACACTTTTACCCTGAATCTGAATGTCGCCACTGTCCGGGTCCAGAAAGCCGCCAATGGAGCGAAGCACGGTTGTTTTACCACAGCCGGAAGGACCGAGCAGGGTCACAAGTTCCCCTTTCATCACGTCAAGTGAAATGCCCTTGACCCCGTCTCCCGTCTTAAAGCGTTTGGTTAACTCACGAATGGATAATTGAATGGACATTAGCTTTGGCTCCTTTTTCAGGATTTTGCAAACTCCTCTTTTACCAATTGCGTTATTTCACCTGGAATCCGCCAGCCAGCACGTCCGCGCTTACGAAACGCCTTGCGGCCAGCAGCAAGATCACCGTGGGCAGAGTCAAAATGACGGAGAATACAGCACCCGTAGTACTCGGATAATCCGCAATAATGGAATACATAATGACAGGCATCGTTTTATAGTCCGGTGTCCCGACGAGCAGCGTTCCCTGCGCCTCATCTAATGAAGCGAGAAATGTAAAGATGGAAGCGACCACAATACCGGGCAGCGCCATGGGGAATGTAATTTTCCAGAAAACCCGTAACGGTCCTGCCCCGGCATCCCGGGCAGATTCCTCTTGAGCACGATGGACGCTGCGGAACGCAGAGGAAGGAATCCAGGTCATGTACATCAGCGTGTTCACCATGTGGATCAATACAATGCCCGTAAAGGTGTTCATCAGCCCGAACTTGTAGAACAACACTGCGATAGACACGTACAATCCCATTTTCGGAAAAGCATGCGTGAGCAAAAATGAAAACAAAAACCACTTGCTAAGCGGAAACGAAATCCGCGCGAAGGCGTAGGCAGCGGGAACACATACGATAATCGAGCACACGGTAACCGTAATGGCGATCAGGAAGGATAGAGATATGGAGCTGAGCACATCATCCTGGGTCAATACAAATTTCCACCATTCCAGTGACAAGCTCTGTGGCAGCGGTGCAGGATACTGCCATTTTCCCGAAACCGCCAGCAGCAACAGGTTGGTCAGAGGCCCCAGGAAAAAAATGACGAAAATCACGAGCACGATGAACTCCATAATTTTGCGTGTGCCAAGTGAGCGAAGATACCAGTTCATAATTCATCCCTCTCAAGACGTCTAGACGTCCGAATCTCTTTCTATCTGGATTATAGAGAGGGTTTGTTATCACAAATCGACATGGGCGATAAGATTTTGTAAAGGGGAGGGAAATCAGAGGAACGGTTTTTACATAAGAAAAGGAGAGGGGGGCTTTTAACAGCCTCTCTCTCCTTGGTCGTGCAGGAATAGCTATACAATTAAATAGGCATAACGCCTTAACAGATAAAACGATTCCGCTGGTTTACAGGTAAATCGGAAGCACTTGGTTCGTTTGGTCACGGTTACGACCAACAGAGAAGATCGCAATTGGAATACCTGTCAGCTCGGATACGCGTTGTACGTAATTACGAGTAGTCTCAGGCAATTCCTCCAGCGTTTTCACGCCAGTAATGTCTTCGCTCCAGCCTGGCAGTTCCTCGTATACGGCCTCGCACTCCGCCAGCATTTTCAAACTAGCCGGATAATGCGTAATCACCTCACCGCGATACTTGTAGCCTGTGCAAATTTTCACCGTTTTCAGACCTGTCAATACGTCCAGCGAGTTCAAGGACAAACCTGTAAGTCCGCTGACACGACGGGCATGACGTACAACCACACTGTCAAACCAGCCAACACGACGAGCACGACCTGTAACGGTACCGTACTCATGACCTGTTTCACGGATGTAATCGCCGATTTCATCATTCAGTTCCGTTGGGAACGGACCGTCACCGACACGAGTTGTGTAGGATTTAGCTACACCGATGACTTGTTGAATCTTGGACGGGCCTACACCGGAACCGATACATACGCCACCAGCCGACGGGTTGGAGGACGTAACGTACGGATACGTACCTTGGTCGATATCGAGCATAACGCCTTGCGCGCCCTCGAACAGTACCTTTTGATTCGCATCAATCGCATCATTCAACACAACAGACGTATCCCCTACATAAGGACGAACAAATTCTGCATACTCCAGGTATTGTTTCAGTATTTCTTCTACATCCAGCGGCTTGCCACCGTATACTTGTTCAATCATTTGATTCTTCTCTTTTGTTTGATGGCGCAGCTTCTTTTCGAATTCCTCTGCATCCAGCAAATCAGCAATACGAATACCATTACGTGCAGCTTTATCCATATAAGCAGGGCCGATCCCTTTACGCGTCGTACCGATTTGGTTAGGTCCTTTGCGGTCTTCCTCCAGCACATCCAACGTGATGTGGTATGGCATAATAACATGTGCACGGTCGCTAATGATCAGATTTTTCGTAGAAAAGCCATTATCGTGAATGTAAGTAATTTCTTCAATAAGAGCGGCCGGATTAACTACCATGCCGTTGCCAATGACACACTTTTTATCTTCATAAAAAACGCCGGATGGAATCAGGCTCAGCTTGTACTTTTTACCGTCAATGAGAATCGTATGACCAGCATTGTTTCCGCCTTGGTAACGGGCCACCACTTCAGCGCTTTCTGCCAAATAGTCCGTAATTTTACCTTTGCCTTCGTCTCCCCATTGTGTTCCCACAACGACTACAGTTGACATGTTTCATTCCTCCGTGGAGTGCCCACAGACACTCTGATTTTGGGCTGACGCGCTGCGTATATCTGACTTCAACCGCCTGAGCGGACAGATATAGAGCGTTCTCGGACAGCAGGAAAAAACGTCCGTCGTAGACATTCCGTAGGTTCGGAAAGCCCCGGGCGTAATGATCTCCCTACTGCGTTGAAGCAGCACTATAAGTGTAACAGCACCATTTTTTAAAGTCAAATAAAAAGCGAACAATATATCACATGAAAATAGTATTGTTCGTAATTGAGAGTTTCGGTCCTTATATGAAAACATATGAGCATGATATGTAAAAGGCCCCTCCGACATCGCGAAAACCGCGTCGAAAGAGCCTTTTTTCAAATATATCATTCCGTTATCCAGCGAACGCATCCGAATGGGCACGCTCATAATTAGCGAATTTATTATAATTTTTGAGAAACACCAGCTCTACCGTACCGACCGGGCCGTTACGCTGCTTGGCAATGATAATCTCAATAATATTTTTCTTTTCCGTTTCCTGATTATAGTAATCATCCCGGTACAGAAACGCGACGATATCAGCATCCTGCTCAATGGAACCGGATTCCCGCAAGTCACTCATCATCGGACGCTTGTCCTGACGCTGCTCTACACCCCGGCTCAACTGGGAGAGGGCGATTACAGGCACTTCAAGCTCACGGGCAATTTGCTTCAAGGTCCGTGAAATTTCGGATACCTCCTGCTGCCGATTCTCGCCCGATTTCCCGCGCCCATGAATGAGCTGCAAGTAGTCGATCACGATCATGCCGAGTCCCTTTTCCGTCTTCAGACGGCGGCACTTGGCACGGATATCCGCAACCGTAATACCCGGCGTATCGTCAATATAGATCTCGGCCTCTGACAAGGCCGCAATGCCCATCGTCAGCTTCGCCCAATCGTCGTCGCCCTTAAAATCACCTGTCCGCATAACGTTCGCGTCTAGATTGGCCTCGGCGCAGATCATCCGCTGAACGAGCTGGGCCGCCGACATTTCCAGACTGAAGATGGCTACCGTCTCCTTCGCCCGAACCGCAACATTCTGCGCAATATTCAGGGCGAACGCCGTTTTACCTACGGATGGACGAGCAGCCACGATGATTAGATCATTGCGTTGGAAACCCGCCGTCATCTTGTCCAAATCAACAAAGCCGGATGGAATCCCGGTCGTATTGCCCTTGTTCTGATGCAGCAATTCGACCCGGTCAAACACTTCCATCACGACATCGCGGATGGCAATAAAGCCGCTGCCCGAGCGCCCGTTGGATATCTCCATAATCTTGCGCTCAGCATCGCTCAGCATACCAGCGACGTCCTCGCCGCCGCTATAGCCTTCGCTCACAATCTGCGTGGCTGCACGAATCAATCGGCGGAGCATCGCCTTTTCTTCAATAATCTGAGCGTAGTAATCCACGTTAGCCGCTGTCGGCACCCCGTGAGCCAGCTTCGCCAGATAGCTGACGCCCCCGATATCCTCCAGCTGACCCTTGTCCTGAATTTTCGAGGTCAGTGTAACCAAGTCTATCGGCTGTCCGGATTCACCCAGCTCAATCATCGCTTCGTAAATCATCTGGTGAGCCTTATCGTAAAAATCCTCGGTCTGCACCCGCTCCATCGCTGTAATCAGTGCTTCGGACTGGAGCAAAATGGACCCGATAACCGCCTGTTCTGCCTCCAGATTTTGCGGAGGAATCCGATCGAAAAATTCGCCGCCCATAATTATTCTTCGGTCACCTGTACCTTCAGCGTAGCTTTGACCTCAGGATGAAGCTTAACGGTCATTTGAGTCACGCCCAACGTACGAATCGGTTCTTCCAGCTCGATTTTGCGTTTGTCCAGCTTAATCCCCGTTGCAGCGACCGCTTCCGCGATTTGCTTGCTTGTAATTGCGCCGAACAGTCGACCGCCTTCACCAGCTTTTGCTTTCAGCTGAACGGTTGTGGATTCCAGCTTTTTGCCGAGTGCCTGCGCCTCTTCTTTTTCCTCTTGCTTGCGCTTTTCCTCAGCAGCGTTCTGGTTCTCCAGCGTCTTCATATTCCCTTCCGTCGCCGGGCGGGCAATACCACGCGGCAGCAGGAAATTCGCTGCGTACCCATCCGATACTTCCTTAATTTGTCCCTTCTTGCCTTGGCCCTTCATATCTTTAATAAAAATCACTCTCATTCAAATAACCCCTCTTCCCCATCAATTTCGGCCAGCACGTCGACCACTCTGCGTTTGGCTTCCTCCAGCGGACAATCCAGCTGGACCGCCGCATTCGTCAGATGTCCTCCGCCGCCTAGCCGTTCCATGACGACCTGTACATTCATGCGTCCGAGTGAACGGGCGCTGATCCCCACCAGGCCGTCAGGACGTTCACTGACCACAAAGGAGGCCAGTACATCCGTCATATTGAGTAATGAATCCGCCACCTGAGCAATCAGAAGCTGCGGTATCTTCTGTCCAGGCTCTGTCACCGCAAGCGCGATGTGCCCATATATCATTTTAGCATGCTTAATAATTTCCGCCTTAGCAATATATTCATCCAGGTCCTCTTTTAACAAGCGCTGGATCATCACTGTATCTGCCCCGCTACGCCGCAAAAAACCGGCGGCTTCAAACGTACGCGAGCCTGTATGCAGGGAAAAATGCTTGGTATCCACCGTAATCCCTGCAAGCAATGATGTCGCCTCCAGCGGCGTCAGTTGAACCTTCTCATGAATATATTGCAGCAGCTCTGTCACCAGCTCACAAGCCGACGACGCATATGGCTCCAGATAAATCAAAACAGAATCGTTAATAAACTCCTCGCCCCGACGATGATGATCTACAACGACCACCCTGCTCGCCGTCTGCACCAATTTTGGCTCAATCGTCATCGAAGCCTTGTGCGTATCCACCACGACCAGCAGGCTGTGCTCGGTCATCAGCTGGAGCGACTGCTCCGGTGTCATGAGCGCTGCCGACAGATTCTCGTCCTTGTTCACCTGCTCCATCATCCGGTCGATGGACGGATTGGATTTATCCAGCACGATGTGCGCCTCTACGTTGTAGAGCGCTGCCGCCTTCCACACCCCGATAGCTGCTCCCAGTGCATCCATGTCCGGTATTTTGTGCCCCATGATCAGCACGCGGTCGCTCTCCTGCATCAGATCACGCAGCGCATGCGCAATGACCCGCGCGCGCACCCGTGTACGCTTTTCGACAGCATTGGACTTGCCGCCGTAAAAAGATAGACGTTGTCCGGCCTTCACCGCCGCCTGGTCGCCACCCCGTCCGAGCGCCATATCCAGACTGGACTGAGCCAGCTCACCCAGCTCCTTGATGCTCTCCGCGCCGAAGGCCAAACCGATGCTCAGTGTCATCGGCACTTTCAAATCGGCCGTCATTTCCCGCACCGTATCCAGAATGACAAATCGACTTTGCTCCAGCTCCTGAAGCGCCTTGTGATTCAGCATGATGAGATAGCGCTCGGATGACAAACGGCGCAAATAAATATTGTACTGGTTCGCCCATGCTGTAATCTCGCTCGACACCTTCGCAATAAGCGCGGTACGCTGCTGATCGTCCATTCCCTGAGCAGCTTCATCCATATTATCAAGCATAACGATGCCGAGCGCCAGCCGCTCGTTCTCATACTGCTTGCGCAGCACCGCCAGCTCCGTTACTTCATACAAATAAATCAGACGCTCATCCAGCACGATGAGGAACTGATAATAGCGCTCATCATGCTGTAGCTCTACCTTTAGCTCACGCACAGGCTCCTTCGTTTCCTTTTTGGCACCCAAAGCTCCTGCTAGCTGGGGAAAGAGGTCCTGGAGCGGCTCGCCTATCAGTGACTGGTCCTCGAACATTTCCCCAGCGAACCGATTGTGCCATTCTACCGTTCGATTTTCGCTGTATAAAATGATGCCGAACGGCAGTGAGCTGACCGCTTCCCCTTCCACCCGCTTGATGCGAAAGGAAAGGCCGCTGATATATTGATTTAGTTCCCGACGGAAATCCAATTCCGTCTTCAGCATCAGCCCGCCGAGCAAGAATGACAGCACCAGTCCCATCACACCCAGTTCCCAGTTATACATGGAAATACATATGACAAGCACCAGCAGCAGTAAAAACGCCCAGACAGTCTGATAGCCGTGCCAGCGTTTTTGTAGAAATTTAGGCATGACTGTTCACCCTATTTCTTTGATCTTGTAATAGCTTCACGCAGCGGAAAGGCCAAATCAATAATACCGATAATGCGGAGTGGCTGGAACACCAGAACGACGAGCGATAGCAGCACCGCGATCACAGGGTGCATGTTACGGCTATGCGTCCAGAAGTAAATAAATCCGATCGTCTGGATAATAAAGCACGCATGAATCAGCGGCAACATACTAACAGAAACCGCCTGAACCCAACTGCTGTCAGAGGACATAGCCACCCACTCAAACACAATCGCCAGCAGGTAATACCAGATGAGCGCGCGTGGCAGTCTCCATTCTCGGGCAGGCTTCATTTTGCGTACAGGCACATCAAGGCTACTCAATGCTGGACGCGTCAGAGCGTGCGTGATCACAGCCAGTAAAAACGAGGTCAGGATCAGCACATATGGAACTTTGCCGATCATCATCGTACCGAGTCTCTGTGTATCTTCTGCTGTCCAATTCATGCCGGGAAGCATCGAATTGCCATTTAAGATTTGCTGTACCAGATTTGCCGATATAGCAGCCTGATCACGAAGATACTGCGAAAGATCAAACCCGAAGGTATACGTAGCGATGAGCAATACAACCAACAACTCGGCTAAAATCACACCCGTTCCGGTCATCAACGCCTGAAAAGCAGGGGCTCCCTTTTTATATACCCGTCCCATTAACAAGGCGGGGATCAGAAAATAAATCGCGGGAAGCAGCAAATATACATCTTGTAGCGCTATAATCAACAGCACCGGTATGACATGAATCAGAAATCCCTTGAAAGGCAGCGATGAAAACAATACAACGCCAGGCACAATCAGCAAAAATACGGTGAAGATTCTTAAGGGTGTCAATAGAGACAGCAGCAGCAGCAAATAAATAACGCTCCATGCTACAGTTGCCAAGCGGAATTTCAAAGTTTTCACCTCTTACGCATATGTTCTTCCAGTGCGGATATGTCCTGATACCAATCCTCCAGCTGGTGTCCTTCTTTTCTGTGCTTTCTTAGCTTGTCGATGAGGAGATCATCCAATTCACGGTGAGACACTCCAAGACGTCTTCCCAAAATATAACTGCTCATCATCAGACTCGCCAGACAATCGCCAATGCGGGCTGTACTGCCTTCCCACATCGCTTTAAACAGACGGGAAACCTGTTCAAGCACCTCTGTTTTGAGCCATTCAATCACCTTGGCCCGTTTAACTACATCCAGTTCTTTAGGCATATGATGAAGAGTCACACCCCTCTGAAAAAGCTTTATTCTCCATTATAGCATATCCTATTTTGAAAATAACTGTTACCCCATAGGGTAAATCGTTATTTTCAGAGCAGCTATGCTGCTTGCTTTAGGATGACGAGTTAAGCGATTCTCTCGACACAAATTTTTCACAATATTCAATAATCTGGCTACGGCGGACAATGCCGATGAACCGTTCCATATCATCCACCACAGGTACAAAGTTTTGCACCTTAGCCAAATTAATTAAATCCTCCATATTGGCATCAATAGACACCGGCTTTATCGAAACCCGAAGCGGGACGTCCTTGAGCATAAACTTCGAAGCGTTTTCAAAGGTGATCTTCCCCTCAGATTCCTTCATATGCCACAGCAGATCACCCTCTGTAACCGTGCCGGTATATCTACCTTCCTTATCCAAAATCGGAACCGCCGTGAAACGGTGATACTCCATTCGCTCCAACGTTTGCCGTAAAGTTGCATCCGCCGTGACAAAAGCAACCTCTTGTTTGGGAAGCAAGAAAAAAGCGATATTCATGAGAAAAAAATCCCCCTCAAAATCAATTGTAAAATCAAATGATTACTCACTGAATGTCCTGCTTGTCGGGAAGCTTCAGCGTCTGCGGGGTTGTGCCGGAATCCAGCCAGTTTGCGATCATAAGTCTGGCGTATTCGAGTTCCTGTTCATTGGCCCGGTCATAATACAGGCCCTTCTTCTTGAAACCTTCCCCCGTAATCGTAAAGCTCGAAATTTGTAGTTGCCCCTGCGAAATGGCCTGCTTTCCAAGTCCTGTAATAAAAGCAGGCTCCATGTCCGTCTTTAAATTGGCTCCCATAATATCGAGCAGCTCTGGAATCTTGGAAATCCCGTTGATATTCAGCAGCTTATCCGCCATTGCATTCAGAAAAATTTGCTGCCGTTTGGTACGGTTAAAGTCGCTGTCTTCCCTATATCTAACATAATACATCGCTTCTTCACCATTATAAAGCGGCTTGCCCGCCTCGATGCGGAACTTGATATGCAGCGGATTTTTATTCTCAATCGGCTTATCGATGGGAAGTTCAACCCCGCCCACCGCATTTACAGCATCCTGAATACCTTGAAAATTAATCGTAGCATAATAATCGGCCTTATGCTCCATCAGCTTCTCTACCGTAGCTATGGACATATCCTCGCCTCCGAACGCATAAGCATGCCCCAACTTATCCAAATCATCCTCACCGTCATGATTTGGATCATGTCCGACAATCTGGACATACGTATCCCTTGGAAGGGAAACCAGAAGCACACGCGATTCCGCAGGCCGTACAGCCGCGTAAATAACCGTATCCGAGCGGCCACGCGCCTTCTCGTTAGGCCTTTGGTCCGTACCGAGCAGCAGCACCGAAAACGGCTCCTTCCGATAAGCAACCGGCTCCAGCTGCTTATCTCCCTCCGACTGGCGCGGCTGAAAGGACTTCTCCAGCTTGCTCTCCAACGTCGGAGATACGAACCAGTCAAAGGCCACCAGCGTTAGCTGTTTACGGAACAGATATCCTCCCGCCGCAATCAGAAACAAAACAATACATGAAATATATAGAGCGGTAAACCTTTTTTTATTCTTAGGCTTGCCGCCTGTCCTTCTCCTATGTCTTCTCTCCATAACCGTTTCCTTCCTTCTTTACTTCGATAAATCCCATCTCTTCATTAAACCGGATTTGGCTCTTATGAAGCGGAAACTTCCCCCCCACAGCATAAAAGGTCTGCTACCTTGTTGTCAAAAGTGCCATGTCGTAGTCAGCTCCTCGTCACCACATCCACGCCAAAAAAAGGCTTCGCCCTCACGGTCAAAGCCTTGCTTGATGTTTATAGCCTGTACCCTATGTAGCTTTTACAGTCATTCCTCCACTTAGCGCAAAGTCAGCTTAGCCCAATTTTGCAGCCGTACCGGGAAAGAGGTAGACAGAGCGAAACCATAGTCGAATAGCTTCCGTGTCTGCTTGAAGCGTTCCTCCTTGCTCGGTGCCCCCAGCACTACAGCAACCAGCCTTCTGCCATGCTGTTCGGCTGTACCCGTGAAGCAATATCCCGCATCGCTGGTGTATCCCGCTTTCAGTCCATCCGTTCCTGCGTAAGAGTAGGGTCCCGCCAAGGAAGGCAGCATCCAGTTCGTATTACTAATATAGATGCCCTTATCCTTTAATTCCATCTGCGTACGGCTGGACGTTCTCAAAATTTCTGGATGTGACATAATAAGGTAGGAGGCCAGCTTCGCCGTATCGCTTGCCGTCATTTGCGTTTCTCCCCGAATATTCTCGGGATGGTTAGGACCCAGCTCACTCTGCCCCGCTCCTGACGCGTTGCTGAATCGGCTGTAGGACGTCAATCCAATCTTAGCCGCCTTATCGTTCATACGCTTCACAAAAGCCGGTTCACTGCCTGCTGAGCGCTCCGCCAGTGCCACAGCCGCGTCATTAGCCGAATACACAACCATGCTCTGGAACAGTTCGGACACTGTCAGCCTTTCACCATATCGGAGTGACAGATTTACACCACCTACTGTACTTGCGTAACGGCTGATTTTCACTTCATCATTCCAGCCCAACCGCCCGGCACGAATATCCTCCAGCACCAGCAGCTCGGTCATGAGCTTGGACATATTTGCGGAAGGCATAGGCGTATCGCCATTCACATCCATCAACAATTCTCCCGTCTGCATGTCCATCAGCACCGCGGCTCCTGCATCCACATCCGGCTTACCGACCAGCAGCCTTGGTCCAAGTGTAATAAAAATCAATATAATAAGTACTGGGACCACAATAGCCCAACGTAACCAGTATTTTTTCATCATCGTAATAACCCCCATACTTTATTAGACGATGAAAAATCTATTTTGTCTGCAACTTTTCGAAAAAAAGATTCAATTTTTTTGTTTTTTACATTCCACAGCAAAAAACCCGCCAATTCCTGCTTGCAGGCTGACAGATTTTTAGAAGTCAAATGATTCAAAAAGGCTTTCTACTATGGTTCTAGGCAAAATGACAGGCCACAAAATGCTGATCGCCCGCATCCCGATACGCCGGAATTTCCGTTTTACAACGGGCCTCCGCCATAGGACAACGTGTATGGAACTTGCAGCCTGACGGCGGATTCGCCGGGGAAGGAATGTCCCCTTTTAGCACAATTCGTTGTCTCTTGATCGTAGGATCGGGAATGGGAACCGCCGACAGCAGCGCCTTCGTATACGGATGAAGCGGATTGCGGAAGAGCTCCTCTTTGGAAGTTAACTCCACCATCGAGCCTAGATACATCACACCGATGCGGCTGCATAGGTGCTCGACCACACTTAGATCATGCGAGATGAACAGATACGTCAACTGCCGTTCCTGCTGCAAATCACTTAACAAGTTAATGATCTGAGCCTGAATAGACACATCAAGTGCAGATACTGGCTCATCAGCCACGATAAAATCAGGATTCAAAATCAAAGCCCGCGCAATCCCGATCCGCTGACGCTGACCACCAGAGAACTCATGCGGATACCGATCATAGTGATAGGAGGATAGCCCGCAGATATCCAGCGTCTCGTTCACCTTTTTCCGCAGCTTGCTACGGTCAATCAATCCGTGATCCAGCAGTGCTTCCCCGATGGCTTCACCTACCTTAATTCTCGGATTCAATGAGCTAAAGGGGTCCTGAAAGACAATTTGCAGCTTCGGACGAAGCGCACGAATCTGCTCCTTGCTTAACGCATGCAAGTCCTCTCCCTTGTATCGCACCGATCCCTCTGTCTTATCCATCAGTCTGAGAATCGTACGCCCAATCGTGCTTTTGCCACAACCGGATTCTCCTACCAGACCGAAGGACTCTCCCTTATGGATGGTAAAAGACACATCATCGACCGCTTTCACATGTCCCACGGTACGCTGAAAAATCCCGCCTGTGATCGGGAAATATTTTTTCAGACCTTCCACCTGAATTAAAGGCTCGCTCATACCCGTTGCCCTCCTTCTTCCTCATATAGCCAGCAGGCAACCTTATGACCGTTCTTCTTTTCGTGCAGGGGAGGGGCCTGATCCTTACAGATTTGCATACAATGTGTACACCGATCATGAAAATGACAGTTTTCCTCCAGCTCAATCGGGTTAGGAACCTGACCAGGGATCGAATACAGCCGATCAATCTTCTGATTAATGACGGGCTTCGCCTTCAATAACCCTTGCGTATATGGATGCTGCGGATTCTTGAACAGCTCAATGACGGGGGCCTCTTCAATCACGTTTCCGGCATACATAACGACCACATAATCGGCCATTTCCGCCACGACGCCCAGATCATGCGTAATCAGCATAATGGACGTTTTGAGCTTATCCTTCAAATCCCGCATCAGATCGAGGATTTGCGCCTGAATCGTAACGTCCAGTGCCGTTGTCGGTTCATCCGCAATCAGCAGCTTCGGATTACAGCTCAGTGCGATAGCAATCATGATCCGCTGGCGCATACCACCGCTCAGTTCATGCGGGTACGAATGAAATATTTCCTCCGGACGCGAAATACCCACCAGATTGATCAGCTCAATCGCCCGGGTACGTGCTTCCTTTTTACTCATTAAGGTATGCATCAGCAGCGGCTCCGTAATCTGTTCTCCAATGGTGAGAACGGGATTCAACGAAGACATCGGCTCCTGAAAAATAATTGAAATGTCATTGCCGCGAATTTGCTGCATCTGACCTTTATTCAGCGTTAACAGGTTTTTGCCCTCAAACCAGATTTCACCGTCCGAGGTATGGGGGGAATCAATCAGCCGCATCATCGTCATGGCCGTTACACTTTTGCCACAGCCCGATTCTCCTACCACACAGAGCGTTTCACCCTCACGTATTTTAAAACTGACGTCATTGACCGCTTTGACAGTTCCGCTAGAGGTATGAAAGTGGGTTTTCAGGTTACGAAATTCAATCAAAGCATTTTCCATAAACGTTCGTCTCCTACTTCTTCATTTTAGGGTCCAGTGCATCGCGCAAACCGTCGCCAATCAGGTTAATCGCTACAACCGTAATCAAAATACACATTCCTGGTGGAACCCATATCCAAGGCCGTTTGCGGAAGTCGATCAGATTGTTCGCAGCCGAAATCATATTTCCCCACGAAGGTGTGGGCGGCACAACACCGATTCCCAGATAACTGAGCGCTGACTCCGTGATAATCGCCCCGGCCACCCCGAGCGTAGCCGTTACAATAATCGTAGGAATCGTATTCGGTAGCAGATGACGGAATATTTTGCGGCGGTCTCTCAAGCCGAGCGCTTCCGTCGCTTGCATGAACTCCTGCTCACGCAGCGTAAGAATTTGCCCCCTAACCAGACGGGACAAGCTCGTCCAGCTCAAGACCCCGATAATGAGCATCAGAAAATAAATCCGGTTCGCTGGATCGACCTTCAAATCGGACAGAACGGCGCCTAAAATAATCAACAGCGGCAAGGTAGGCAATGCCATAAAAATATCGGCAATCCGCATAATGATCGTATCCACGCCCTTGCGATAGAAACCTGCCAGTGCACCCAACGTCGCACCGATCATGACCGAAATAAACGTGGCCACCAGCCCCACCGTCAACGAAATACGGCCAGCCAGCATCGTACGCAGCAAAATATCTCTGCCAAACTTATCCGTACCGAGCCAGTATTGGGCATTCGGGGCTAAATTTTTGTCAGATAGCTTGTAATCATCCAGATGATAAGGTGAAATCATCGGTCCAAATGTGCAAATAATCACCATAAGAATCAATATAATGAGTCCAGCTAAAGCCAAATGGTTCTGGTTAAAACGGCGAACGGCGATTCTCCATGGAGACGCTTCAGGACGGATCGCCGCCTTTGGATTGGTTACAATCGTGACTGTTTCTGCGGGCAATAGTATCCCTCCTATTTCAAGCGAATTCTTGGATCTGCCATACCGTACAATACATCCGAGAGCAAATTACCGATGAGCGTAAGGAGCGCCAGGAAAATGGTGAAGCCCAGCATGAATGGATAATCCCGCATACTTATGGACTCCAGATATACCTGACCCACACCCGGCCACACAAACACCTTCTCCAAAATCATCGCCCCACCAAATAAGGCGGGAAGCTCAAAGCCGAGCAGCGTGATCGCTGGAATCAGTGCGTTGCGCAGAGCATGCTTGAAAATAACCGTCCGTTCCTTCAAGCCCTTAGCGCGTGCGGTGCGAATATAATCCTGACGAATCACCTCCAGCATACCTGTACGGAAATACCGCGTCAGACTGCCTGTGCTCAGCATTGTAAGCACGAGCGTTGGCAGGAACATGTGCTTGAGAACATCCACAATATAAGCCCATGAGCCTGACTCCATCCCTGCAGTTGTCATGCCGCCAACCGGAAGGATACCCCATTCCAGTGCAAATATTTTGATCACCAAAAGACCGATAAAGAAAGACGGCAGCGACATACACAAAAATATGAATAGCGTGACGAACTTATCGAATAACGAGTATTGGAACTTGGCTGAAAATACCCCGGCAACAACCGCAATCAGCCAGCTAAAAATAAGACTGAAAAAAGCGATAATAAAAGAGTTCCATACATAATTGCCAATGACCTTCGTTACTGGCTGCTTATGCTGTAATGAGTCCCCCATATTCCCCTTCAGCATATTCCCCGCCCATATAAAATAGCGTTGGTACTCCGGCTTATCCAACCCGTAGATATGTCGTAGCTGCTGTGCCTTTTCGGCGGTCATATTCGGGTTCTGCTTGGCTGTAATATAATCACCCGGCACCATGGCTGAAATCGCAAATACGATAATGGATATGCCAATGAGTGTGGGGATGAGTTGCAGCAGTCTTCGAATAATATACTGCTTCATAGTCATTCCTCCAGACAAATAAAGAAGTGATATGCCCAGCCCGTGAGAGCTGAGCATACGATTGGCAATCCTTATTGAGCGAGCTGAGCGTTATACAGACTGAATTCAAAATCCTTGTATGGTGTAATTTCTAAGCCGGATACACGTCCATTAACTGGCCACATATCTCTGCGCTGATACATAAAGATGGCTGGCAAATCCTTGTTCAGCTCTTGATACAGCTCCTTGTAAATCACTTTTCGTTTCTCCTGATCCAATTCCTTTTTACCCGCAATCGTCAGTTCATCGACCTTTTTATTGGAGTAGCCAACATCATTTTGTGAGCCGTTGGTCAGGTAGACCGTTGTATCTGGATCAGGTGTCAATCCCCAAGCGGCAAAGAACATATCGAACTTGCCCGTATCTTTTTTATCCATAATCGCGTTAAAATCCAGTGTTTCAGAATTCAGCTTAATGCCCAGTTCCTTGTAGTTTTTGGACATAATCGGCAGCAAGGCCTCTACTACTGGATTATCCGCAGTCGCTGAGAAGTTAATGGTAAACTTTTCACCATCCTTCTCACGGATACCATCCGCTCCAGCCTTCCAGCCAGCCTCATCCAGCAGAGCCTTTGCTTTAGCGGTATCAAACTCATATTTGTTAATGCCCTCATCCGTATAAGACCAGGCTTCTGTAGACTGTGGAATGTTGATGACGTTCGCGTACGGACCGTACACCCCTTCCACAATCTCCTTCCGATTCAAACCGATGGTCAAAGCTTGGCGTACCTTGGGGTCCTGAAATTTCTTTTCTTTGTGATTAAATGCAATATATCCGTAGCCGTTGGTCGGCATAATATTCACGTCCAGGAAGCCTAGAGACTTCAATTCTTCTACGTTATCTTCTGTAACCGTAATATTGTCTATATCCGTTTCACCCGTTTGCAGCATAGACAAGTTGGTTTCGTCTGTCGTCGTTTTGAAAATAACCGTTTTCACCTTCGGTGCGCCCTTGAAGTAGTTGGGATTGGCTTCAAGCACGACTTGTTGACCCGGGGAGAAGCTTTTCAGCACATACTGCCCAGAGCCGACAGGCTTATTATTGAGCGCCTTGATGCTGTCCAGGCTGCCCTTTTTGAAACCTTTTCCGTAATAAGCTTCTGGCATGAAGTATTGCTCACCCAGAAAATCCTTTGTATAAGCTGTTGCTTCTGTAACGGTTACCTCAACCGTATTATCATCAATGACCTTGATACCGGAAATATCATTCGCCTTGCCATCGTGATATTCTTTACCTCC
>NZ_JBITPI010000050.1:0-1261 GCF_050467745.1 Paenibacillus sp. NRS-1781 | reverse complement strand
TGGAGTGGAGCCTACAGAATCAAGATGATTCAATTCCGATCATGGGGAGCATAACAGCTAGTACAGGAAATAGTGTAACCATAAAAGCAGGAAGTAGTAGTGGGGCAATCAACAAAGCATTAATATTAACAGCCACATTAGTAAGCGATCCTAACATTGCCATAGAAAAGACCATTAGCCTTAAGAATTTATTCTAAGCTTTATATCTATACGGCTTGCCTTAGAGGTGAGCCATTCTCATTTTAAAGGAGCACATACATATGCAACGAAAATCTATTGATTACTTGCTCAGTCTGAGTCTATTGAAGCAATTGAGATCACAACATGTCATTACAGAAGAAGAGTTTATCGCGATTGATGAGCTGAATAAAAAGTCTTTCAAGTAGCTGTAACATGGACAGAAATGGACTTGATGATGTAGCGCACGCATTATACCATGTGATCGTATAAAGAAGATATCGAAGGGAGAAACGTCTATGGCACAAGCCGCAACCGCAAAAAAAGTCGTGATCGTTCCCGTGAAAACGTTGGACATCGTAGAGGGAATTCAACCCATCCAGAAAAAGAAAGTCGCAGCCTATTGCCGGGTCAGTACCGATTCTGAGGAGCAAAAGGAGAGCTATACCAATCAGGTTAATCATTATACCCAATACATTCAAAACAACTTGGAATGGGAAATGGCGGATATTTACGCAGATGAAGGGATCACCGGAACCAGCACCAAAAATAGAACTCACTTTAATCGCATGATACAGGATGCTCGAAACGGTAAACTGGATCTGATTCTGGTCAAGTCGATTTCGAGGTTTGCCAGAAACACACTGGATTTACTGAAATATGTACGGGAACTCAAAAGTCTCGGAGTTGCTGTGTTCTTTGAACGAGAGAACATTAATACACTCGATACAACAGGTGAAGTATTGCTGACCATCCTGAGTTCACTTGCTCAAGACGAGAGTCGAAACATTTCTGAGAATAGCCGATGGGGAATATTACGTGGCTTTCAAAACGGCAAAGTCTTCTGCAACACGACTCGCTTCCTTGGCTATGATAAGGATGAACATGGTGAATTGGTCATTAATGAGCCAGAAGCTGAGATTGTACGCAGAATATATGAGGAGTATCTAGACGGAAAAAGCTATCAGGCGATTGCTAGAGGATTGATGCGAGATCACATTAAAACAGTCACGGGTAGCGATACGTGGTGGGATTCCTCCATTACCTTAATTCTGACCAATGAGAAATATTACGGAGCTTTGCT